>JANXWT010000149.1 GCA_025351035.1 Opitutia bacterium
GCGGCCTCGCGGCCGAAGGCCTGCAATTCGAGTGGGGCCAACCAGTCGACCCCGTCGCGCTCCGCCGCAAACTCGCCACCGGCGCCTACGACGCGCTCACACTGATCCACAACGAGACTTCGTGCGGCTGCATGAGCGACCTCGCCGCCATCATGGCCGTCGTGCGCGAATTTCCCGAAGTCGTCAGCATCGTCGACACCGTCAGCTCGCTCAGCGCGCTGCCGATTCCGAAAGACGAGCTCGGTATCGACGTCATGCTCGCCGGTTCGCAAAAGGCGCTCGCCCTGCCACCGGGCCTGACGCTCTTCGCCGTCTCGCCGCGCGCCCTCGCCCGTGCCGCGAACGCACCGGCCCGCGGCTACTACTTCGACCTCGTCGAGTTTCAGAAAAACCACGAAGGCGGCATGACGCCGAGCACGCCCGTGATTCCGCTCTTCTACGCGCTCCGCTCGAAGCTCGACGACATCGCCGCCGAGGGACTTCCCGCGCGCTATGCCCGCCACGCGCGCCTCAACCACATGGTCCGCGACTGGGGCTACGCGCACGGTTTCAAACTGTTTCCCGAGGAGAAACACGGCTCGGTAACGCTCAGCTGCTTCGCCAACACCCGCAGCGTCGACCTCGTGGCGCTCAACCAGCAACTCAAGACACAGCACGGTTTCGTGATCGACGTCGGCTACGGCAAGCTGAAGGGAAAAACTTTCCGCATCTCCAACATGGGCGACGAAACCGACGCCACCATCGCGGAACTCCTCCGTGCGCTGGATGCGGTGCTGAATGATATCGGAAACTGATAAAGTGCCTATTTGTTGACCTCGTTTTCTAGGACTACATCACGCTGTCCATTCGACGATTTGCCTATGTATCCCGCAGCAGCCTTGAGATATTTTGGGTAATCCAATCGCGCCTCAATCGGAGTGCGTGAAACGCTCCAAGCTGCGATAAACCAAATCTCACTGCTAGGAGAATCGTCGTCCTCCAACCGTTTTTTCTCCGCCAGCGCCTTGGTTAAGAGCGACTGAATGTCAGCTGCTGAGTATTGATTCTTTGCATCAGAATATCCACCTGCATGCGTTTTCGCCCATTCCGTAAATGCTTCGATTTCCTTAATGCGATTGAAGCGTGTGATAAATGGCTTCGCCTCATATGCACGCAGACTGATCCCTCCAGAACTCAACAAGGCCGTCCTCGTGTAGTTTTGAGAGCCTATGACACCATAAGTGGGCACCGTATAACTTGAGCCAGTAGTCGTGACCAACTTGCCGTTAATAACACTAGTAGAATTATGGCTAGTGTAGTCACCCCCGGTCTCCCCGTAGATGGGCACGCTACCAGAAGTTGTTATCGCCTTGGTCTCTGGGAAGGTCCACTTGACATCAATAAATATATCCGGCGGCTGTTGCACGTCTCCGCTCCACTGGACCATGCCGATCGACTGCAAAATTGGGACAATTTTTGCCGCCATCTCTTGAAAAACCAAACTGTTTTGGTTTGGCTGCCCCGCCGCAGGAACAAGGACAAATATTTTGAACGAGTCCGCGTCGGAGCGCGCATAGCTGTCGATCCGAGCTGTCTTCGGATTAGGCGGCGCAGAAGCACAACCGCCAAGCAGAACCACGCATGCAGTGAGCACAACGACCAAGCGCATAAAATTACTGGAAGCCGACCACAAAATATGAAGCAAGACCGCTTTCGGTTTCGGCCATTTTCATCGTGCGTGTCGGGTCCCGGAAAAAGTATTGCTTGAAATTCTCTGCGGCGGCGCGTAACGGCTCGCCCCCACACATGAAGACTCTTGTCATCGCCGAGAAGCCGTCCGTGGCCGCAGACCTCGCCCGCGCGCTCGGTAAAGTTCCGAAGAAGGGCGACCATTACGAGAACGACGAATACGTCATCTCCTCGGCGGTCGGCCACATCGTGGAACTCCAGATGCCGGAGGACATCGACAAGAAGAAATACGGTTTCTGGCGGCTGGAGACGCTGCCGATCATCCCGGAGAAGTTTGAGCTGAAGCCCATCGACGCGTCGAAGGACCGTTTCTCGCAGCTGAAAAAACTGATCGCCCGCAAGGACGTGAACGCCGTCATCAACGCCTGTGATGCGGGCCGCGAGGGCGAGCTGATCTTCACCTATTTCTGCCAGCTCGCGAAGAACAAGCACCCGGTGAAGCGCCTGTGGCTCTCGTCGATGACCAACGAGGGCATCATGGAAGCATTCAAGCACCTGCGCGACGGCAAGGAGCTGGCGGGCCTCGCCGACGCCGCGCGTTGCCGCAGCGAGAGCGACTGGCTCATCGGCATCAACGGCACGCGCGCGATCACCAAACGCATGTTCGGCTCGCGCGCCGGCAACGTGGCGTCGGTCGGCCGCGTGCAGACGCCCACCCTCGCGATGGTGTTCGCCCGCGAGTTGGAGATCCGGAATTTCAAGCCGCGCGCCTACTGGCAGATCACCGCGACGTTCGAGATCGCCAAGGGCACCTACGAGGGCACCTTCCAGCGCCCGGACTATAAGAAGAGCGACGACGAACACGACCGCGTGGACCGCGTCTGGGAAAAAACTTTCGCCGACGCTGTGCTCGCCGCCTGCCAAGGCCACCCCGTCTCCACGGTTTCCGAGGAGAAGAAGGCGAGCAACCAGAGCGCGCCGCGTCTCTACGATTTGACGACGCTCCAGCGCGAGGCGAACGGCCGTTACGGTTTCCCCGCCAAGCGCACACTCCAGATCGCGCAGTCCCTCTACGAGCGCCACAAGATGATCACCTACCCCCGCACCGACTCGCGCGCGCTGCCGGAGGATTACATGCCGCTCGTCCGCGAGACCCTGGCCAATCTCCACGCGCCATCGCTCCAGCCGCACGCGCAGAAGGTGCTCGACGAGGGTTGGGTGCGCCCGAACAAGCGCCTCTTCAACAACGCGCAGGTGAGCGACCACTTCGCCATCATCCCGACCACGCACGAGGCCAAGCATCTCGACGAGGCCGAGGCCAAGATTTTCGACATGATCGCGCGGCGCTTCGTCGCAGCGTTCTATCCGTCGGCGGAGTTCGACATCACCACGCGCCTGAGCGTCGTGAAAGGACACACTTTCAAGACCGAGGGCAAGGTGCTGACTTCGCCCGGCTGGCTCGCGGTCTACGGCAAATCCACCGTCGACGACGACTCGCCTGACTCGAAGGCCCTCCCCGCCCTCACCGCCACGGACAAAAACCAGGCGAAAACCGTCGAGGCCACGCTCCACTCCGAGACCACCAAACCGCCGCCGCGCTACACGGAGGCGACACTGCTTTCCGCCATGGAAGGCGCGGGCAAACTCGTCGACGACGAGGACATGGCCGAAGCGATGAAGGAGCGCGGTCTCGGCACGCCGGCGACGCGCGCCGACACCATCGAGGGCCTCGTCAACCAGAAGTATATCGACCGCAACCAGCGCGAGCTCGTGCCGTCGGCCAAAGCCGAGCAGTTGATCCAGTTTCTCGCCGCGGTGAAGACCGACGCGCTCACCAAGCCCGACCTCACCGGCGACTGGGAATACAAGCTCCGCCAGATGGAGCACAACAAATTCACTCGCGACGAATTCATGCAGGAGATCATCGCGCTGACCCGGGGTATCGTCGAACGCGTGAAGGGTTTCGAGGAGGACGACTCCGTCGCCCGCGTCACGAGCATCATCGCCAAGACCGACGGCAAGCCGCTGCGCGAGACCCTCCGCGGCTACAAGTCTCAGGATGGCGAGATGATGATCTACAAGGTCATTGGCGGCCGCCGCATGGAGGAGGAGGAAGTGCGCGAGCTGATGACTACCGGCAAGGTCGGCCCGCTCGACGGCTTCATCTCCGCGAAGACCCGCAACCGTTTTTCCGCCGTGCTGAAGCTCGCGCTCGTCGAGGAGACCAAGAAGGACGTGACGACGAAGAAGTGGAAAACCGAATTTGATTTTGGCGACAAGGTCGATGTGGGCACGCTCGTGTCGTTCTGGACCAATCCGGCGACCGGCGCCGAGTTGTGCGAGTCCGGCTCCAGTTATCTATTGCGCGAACGCGATCCCACAACGGGCTTGTGGATGCAGACCTTCCGCCTCGGGCGCATCATGTGTCAGAAACCGATCCCGCAGGAGCAGGCGATCAAGATGGTCGCCGAGGGCAAGACGGACCTGATCGTCGGGTTCACCTCGAAGAAAGGCCGGCCCTTCGACGCCTTCCTCAAACGCGAGGGTGGCAAGATGTCGTGGGAGTTTCCGCCGCGCAAAGCCAAGCTCGACAAGGACGGCAACCCGATCGCCCGCAAGGCGCGCGTGAAGGCAGATCTTTCCAAGGCGACTGTCATCGGCGAAAGCAAGGCCCACGGCGGCGAACTCGTCGACCTCGACGACGCTTACTACGTGCGCAAACCCGACCAGGACAACCGGCAGGTCTTCAAGCTCGCGAAGAAACTCTGCGAACGCGAAATCTCCACCGACGAGGTCCGTCAGCTCGTCACCGACGGCAAGACCGACCTCATCGAGGGCTTCGTCTCGAAACGCGGCAACACCTTCGCGGCGTATCTCGTCCTCTCGCAGAAGAAGGACAAGGCCGAGTTCGAGTTTCCGCCGCGATAATGGCTGAGAGCCGCAGACTGGCGTCGTTCCTCGCAAGACGTAGGGGGACGCGGCGCCCTCGCCGCGTTTCCGAGGTAGGGACGGCTCTCCGAGCCGTCCTCTTTTGCGATCGGATATGAGAAGGACGCCTCGGAGAGGCGTCCCCACCTTTCGCAGGAGCACATTCAACCGCGCCCCCACGCCGGAAAAATCTCGCCGCACCCGGGAACCGCGCGTAGGCAAGACGCGTCTCCCCTTCCATGAGCCGCCTCCTCGCCATCGTCTTTGCCCTGCTCGCCATCATCGCTGGCGGTTGGGCTGTCGCTCAGTCCAACCAGATTGCCAAGCTCCGCGCCGATCTCGCGGCCCTCGACACCGAGCGCACCGACCTCAGGAAGAAAATCTGGGCCGCAGAAAAACTGAATCGCGAACTCGCCTCTCGCTCAACCGACGTTGCGGCGAGCAGCGCCAAGGCCGTGACGGCCAATGCGGGCGAGTCTGCCGGTCAGATCCGCCCACCGGATCTCTCGGACATCCCCGGCCGCGTCATGGCGTTCATGGACAATCCCGAGATGCAACGGCTGATGGCGATCACCCAGCGCGCCAATCTCGACGGCCGTTACAGCACACTTTTCAAAAATCTCCATCTCAGTCCGGCCGATCTCGAGAAGTTCAAAAACCTGCTCGTGGAAAAGCAGACCAGCGCCATGGACGTGTTGGCCGCGGCACGCGCGCAGGGTCTAAACGGCCGCGAGAATGGAGACGAGATCCGCAAGCTCGTGCAGGATTCCCAGATGGAGGCCGACAACAATATCCGCACCGCGCTCGGCGACGCCGCGTTCACCCAATACAAGAGCTACGAGCAGACTCTCCCGCAGCGCAACACGGTCAGTCAGCTCGACCAGCGGCTGAGTTACTCCGCCACTCCGCTCAGCGACCAGCAGAGCGAGGCCCTCGTCCAAGTGCTCGCACAGAACGCACCGGCCAACACCCGGCAGACCACAGGAGCCGGAGTGGCGCTCATGGCTGGCGCCGGTGGACGCACCTTCTTGCCCGGCGGCGGCAACCAGATCACCGACCAGGCCATCACTCAGGCGCAGGGCGTGCTCAGCGCGCCGCAAGTCACGGCCTTGCAGCAACTCCAGCAGGAACAGCAGGCGCAGGCCCAGCTCGCCCAGCAGATGCGCGCTAATATGGGCGGGCGCCGCAACGGCAACCAGCAGCCGACCACGACTCCGCCCGTGCCGCCCAAGGGCTGAGGGGCCGCGTTTCCTGTCACAGGATTAAGGCCGTCACTCCTCGCCGCGGCGGGAAAAAGACTTGTCGCAGCTTTCCCTCCGGGACTATCTCTAGAGGAAATTCGCTCCCATGATTGTCACTACCGACCAGTTGTTCAAACACGCCTACGGCAAATACGCCGTCGGAGCCTACAACATCAATAACGCCGAGCAGACCATGGGACTCTTCCGCGGCTGCATCGAGTCCCAGGCTCCGTTCATTATCCAGATTTCCAAAGGCGCGCGCAGCTACACCGACAAGCGCATGCTCGAGGCCATCATCCGTGCCGCCTCCGTAATTTTCCCCGAGGCTATCTTCGCTGTCCACCTCGACCACGGCGACGAACAGACCTGCTACGACTGCATCAACTCCGGCTTCTTCAGCTCCGTGATGATCGACGCCTCGCACGATCCGTTCACCGAGAACGTCGCGATCACCAAGCGCGTCGTCATCGCCGCTCACGCCAAGGGCATTTCCGTCGAGGCCGAACTCGGGATGCTCGGCGGCGTCGAGGAGGACATCAAGGTCGAGGAAGGCAACGCGTGCCTCACCGATCCGCAGGAAGCCGAAGACTTCGTCAAGCAGACCGGCTGCGACTCCCTCGCGTGCGCGATCGGCACGAGCCACGGGGCCTTCAAATTCAAGGGCCGGCAGTCTCTCCATTTCGAGGTGCTCGATCAAATCAAGGCCCGTCTCCCGGGCTTCCCGCTCGTGATGCACGGCAGTTCCAGCGTGCCGAAAACGGAAGTGGACCGCATCAACGCCGCCGGCGGCACCATCAAGGACTCCATGGGCGTCGACGTGAACGAATATCTCCCGGCCGCGAAGCGTGGCGTCACCAAAGTCAACATCGACACCGACGGCCGTCTCGTCTGGACGCGAGTGCACCGGGAGTTCTTCCGCGACAAGCCGGCCGAGTTCGACTTCCGGCCGCCCGGCAAGATTTTCATCGCCGAATACGCGAAGTTCATCGCCAGCCGCAACCAGCTCCTCGGCAGCGCCGGCCAGCTTGCCGACCTGCGCGCCGCGCTCGGCAAGTAGGGCGCGACCGGGAGAATTATCCCCGGCGAGCCTCAACCCCGCCGGTCTCACATGCGACTCGTCCTCCTGCACGGACCGCCGGCTTCCGGCAAATACACTGTCGGCCGCGAACTCGCGGCGCTGATTGGCGGTGAACTTTACCACAACCATCTGGTGGTCGATGAGGTTCTCACGCGCCATGCCTTCGGCACGCCGGCCTTCGTGGCGGAGCGCGATCGGACCTGGCGGCAGTTTTTTGCGGCCGCGGCTCCGGACCACCGGCGCCGCGTCATCTTCACTTTCAGTCCGGAAAATACCGTTCCACAAGCATTCGTCGACTGGCTCTTCTCGGACGTGGTGCAGTTGGGCGCCACAGTGCACTCAGTCTCACTCACTTTGAGCGAGGCGGAAATCGAGTCCCGCCTCGCTTCAACCCAGCGGCAGCAGTTCAGGAAACTGACGGACCTTTCTCTTTATCGGAAGCTCCGGACGAGCGGCGCGTTTCGCAAGCCCATGATCCCGCGGACGGACCTTGAGATCGACACCGCGCGGCAATCAGCCCGTGAGGCTGCCCTAAAGATCAAAAGCCACTTTGCCCTGCTGTAAGCCGTGACCGCTCCTAACGCCGGCATTCCGCTCTTCCGTGCTTCCGGGATTTCTGCTTCCTGACTGGGCATGTTTCCCGACTTCACCGGACAACTGCGCGCGGCGGCCGAAGTCATTGTTCGCGTCGGGCTGAATCTGCAACCAGACCAATCTTTGCTCATCGCCGAGCCGTATGAACTGCAAGGGGTCGCGCGCGGAGCCAAGGTGATTGTCGATGCAGTGCATGCTGCGGCCGCTGCGGCCGGTTGCACGGAGGTCGAAGTGATTTGGGGCGATGGCGCGCGTCTCCGGCAATTTGCCGAGCAACGCGACGAACGCGGGTTTGCCAAGCTCGTTGCGGCCAACGCCGCAAGAATGCAACGCGCCATCGACGGCGGCGCGGCGCTGCTCTTCCTGCAAAGCAGCCAGCCGCGTTTTATGAGCGGGCTGCCGTCCAACCGAGTAGCCGCGCAGCACCGGATCAGTTGGGAGTATTTTGGCCTGTCGCGCAGCAGCTCGTGCGGGGTGCCACCAACTGGACGGTCGCGCCCGCGCCCATTCCCGCGTGGGCGCAGACAGTCTATAGCGACTTGCCTTCGGAGCAACGGCTCGCGGCGCTGTGGAACGATGTCTTCACTGCACTGCGGGTCGATGAACCCGATCCGGTCACCGCGTGGACCGCCCACCTTGATACGCTGCTCATGCGCCGCGACGCACTGAACGCCCGTCGCCACGCCGCACTTCGCTATCTTGGTGAAGGCACCGACCTCGCCGTGACGCTGCCACCGGAGCATGTCTGGTGCACGGCGTGCCTGAAGACGAAATCCGGTCTGCCCTTCGTCGCCAATCTGCCGACCGAGGAAGTTTTCACCGCCCCGGACAATAATTCGGCCGAGGGCACAGTGCGTGCCTCCCGCCCTGTCAGCTACGGCGGCGCGGTGATCACTGGCATCGAGTTGGAGTTCAAGCTCGGTCGGGTCACCCAAGCGAAGGCGCGCGCCGGCGACGATCTGCTGCAACGCCTGCTCGACACCGACGAAGGCGCACGTCGACTCGGCGAAGTTGCCTTGGTCGCATCGAGCCGCGTGCCGGCTGGCCGGCTGTTCTATCATCCGCTGCTCGATGAAAATTCTGCGAACCACGTGGCCCTTGGCGAAGCGTATGGTTTCACCTCGGCGCAGCCCGGTTCGCTCGCACTCAACCACAGTCTGATTCACGTCGATCTTTCCCTCGCCGCCGACAGTGTGCGGCCCGCGTCGGAACCCTCCTGACGCCGCGTTGTCCTGCAACTCTCGTGTCCAACCCCGCCCCATCCTCCGCCGAAGTCGATCCCGTGCACCTTGCGCGGGCGCGGGCCGGCGACGACGCGGCTTTCGGCGCCGTGATGCGAGCACACTACGAACGCAGCTTCCGTCTCGTCTACTCGATCGTGCGCAACGAGCACGATGCCCGGGACGTGTGCCAGGAAATCTGGCTCACCGTCTGGCACGAATTGCCAAAATTCCGCGGCGACTCCAAATTCAGCACGTGGCTGCACGCCATCGCGACCCGCCGTTCGCTCGACCATCTGCGCAAACGCCGTCGCTGGTTCGACCGTTTTTTGCCGATCAGCTTTGGTGACGACATTGTTGAATCTGTTCCCGAGCCCGCTTCCGCTGCCGACACCCGCGCACCTGCCGAGGACGCGGATCGCAAAGCGCGCCTGCACCGTGCACTGACCGCACTCCCGCCAAAGCTGCGCGCCGTGCTTGCGTTGCGCGAGGTGGACGGGCTTTCATACGAAGAGATCGCCCGAGCCACCCACATACCTACCGGCACTGTCATGTCCCGACTTTATCACGCGCGTCGACTGCTGGCGCAAAAACTGAAGGACCATCCATGAAAACCTATCGCCATATCCGCTCGCTCGTTTTGTTCGTCGCCACCTTGGGCCTCGCGTCAATCACTCACGCCGCCGGGCGTGCCACGGTCGAGGGCATTCTTCTCACCGCCTCCAACGACCGTGGTCAGACGGACGGGCGACTGGCAACGTATGAGCCGACGCTGCGTCGCATCCTTCGTTTCGAAAGCTACCGCTTCGTCGGCGACGGCTCAGCTACGCTCAGTGTGCCGGGCGATGGCACCGCCTCGCTCGGCAGCGGCCATGTGCTTGAGATCAGCGCTGAGCAATCCGACGGGCGGACGATCCACGCCAAAGTTCGCTGGATCGCGGGCGGCCGCACACTCATGAGCACGGGCCTCGTGCTGCGGCCGGGTGTGCCGGCGGTCCTTGGCGGTCCCGCCACCGGCAAAAAGGGCGAGGTCTATGCCGTGATTGTGATCGGGCGATGATCGGATGTGAGGCAGGGCCGTTCTGCGACGGAAACAAGATTTCCCCAAAACAATTGAATAAACGTCCGGCGAGTTTCGTCCCAAGAAATGAACACAACCTTGGAGGAAATATGAAAACCAAAATCACTGCTCTCGTTCTCATCGCCGTCTCCGCTCTCACCCTCGCGCCCAAGCCGGCTCAGGCCGGCGACAAAGAATTCGCCATTATCGGCGGACTGATCGGAGGGCTCATCATCGGCAGCGCCATCAACGACAGTCGGCCCCACGACTACGAGACGCAACGCACGGTGATCGTTGACCGCCGCGCCAACGACCGCTGCGACGGGCCTGATGGCCGCTGGGAGGACGTCACGGTTCAGGTCTGGGTGTCCGGCATCTGGATTGCGGAGCGCGGCCGTCATGGCCGCAGCTACAATCGCTACATTCCAGGCCATTACGAACGCCGCACAAGCCGCGCCTGGGTGCGCTATGACCGCCATGACCGTCGCGACCGCGAAGTCGGCTCCGGCTACGGCCGCCGCCGCTGATTCACCAACCAGACCAACCACGAATGAACACCAATCCACACGAATCCGCTCCGTTTCAGGTCTCTTTGAAAATTCGTGTGTCTTCGTGTCTATTCGTGGTTCCTCAGTTCTGACCCGGACTCCCCCATGAACTGCCGCGACATCAAGTCTCTGCTTTTAGCTGAACGGGACGGCGTGCTGGCCAAAGACCAGCACACCGCACTGGAAGGCCATGTCGCGACCTGCGCTTCCTGCCGGCAACTGCGCGCCACGCTCAGCGAAGTGCTGGACGATTTTCGCTCGGACGCTGCCAATATCGCAGTCCCGAACGTCGACGAAGAATGGCGCACGCTGCGCGCGCAACTTCACGGCTCCGAAGCCAAACCGACCAAGAAGCGTCGGTTCGCACCGGTCATCTGGTTCGGCGCGTCGCTCGCGGCGGCCGCCGCCGTGGTCTTCGCATTTGTCGTCGGCAACCCGACGCCGCAACCGGCTGCCCTCGCCCAAGTCACCGAGAGCGCCCGCGCCGACTTCGTCGAAGCCGCCGACATCAACGCCTCCACAATGGTCTACGTCGACAAGGACAGCGGCTGGCTCGTCGTCTGGGCTGCATCGGGCGATACGCAGCCTGCCGGGTGACGAAGGCGCAGGGTTAACCAAATTCACTCAGCGCACCAGAGTCTCACGGCAGCCAGGGAAATTTCTTGGACCGCGGCTTTCGATTTTCCTTCTGCGCGGTCATGAACTCTTTCGCTTCATCGGTCATGTAGTAGAGCATCGTGGCGTTGCCGGCGAGTTCCTGGATACCGCTCTGGCCGTCGAGCTCGGCGTTGAAGGCGGCCTTGAGACAGCGGATCGCGAGAGGGCTGCGTTGCAAGATTTCCTTGGCCCACGTGATGCCCTCGGTTTCGAGCTGCGCGACGGGCACGACCTTGTTGACGAGTCCCATGGCGAGCGCCTCCTCCGCGGAATATTGCCGGCACAGGAACCAAATTTCGCGGGCCTTCTTCTGGCCAACCATGCGGGCGAGGTAACTCGAACCGAAGCCACCGTCGAAGCTTCCCATCTTCGGGCCGACTTGGCCGAAAATCGCATTATCGGCCGCGATGGTGAGGTCGCACATCACGTGGAGGACGTGCCCACCGCCGATGGCATAACCGGCGACGAGCGCGATGACGACCTTGGGCATAGAGCGGATGAGCTTCTGCACCTCGAGGACGTTGAGGCGCGGCACTCCCTTGGCATCGATGTAGCCGCCGTGGCCGCGCACCGTCTGGTCGCCGCCGGCGCAGAACGCGTATTTGCCGTCTTTGGCCGGGCCCGCACCGGTGAGGAAAACGACGCCCACCGACTGGTCTTCGCGCGCATCGAGCAGTGCGGCGTGGATCTCGCTGACCGTCTGCGGGCGGAACGCGTTGCGCTTCTCGGGCCGGTTGATGGTGATCTTGGCGATCCCCGCGGTCTTCTGATAACGAATGTCCTTGAAGCGTTTGGCGGTCTTCCAATGCGTGCGCATCCCGCCACGTTGCGGCAAAGCCGTTATGCCGCAACCGTTTTCCCCTGTTTTGGCCCGCGACCGCCCATGTCGTGTCGGGTCAAGCTGTTTCGGGACAGATCGCGAAACAGCTTGGAGGAACGCCTCCGATGCCCAACATTCTCCGTTTCCATATGGAAGCCAACGTTCAAAAGATCACGGCGTCCGCACGGCTCGGGCTCACGCTCGGCGCGCTCGGCGTGGTCTTCGGCGACATCGGCACGAGTCCGCTCTATGCCCTGCGCGAATGCCTGCACGCTCTGCCCGAGGGCGACCGCGCGGCCGGCATCCTCGGAGCGCTTTCGCTGGTGTTCTGGGCGCTGATCCTCGTCGTCTGCGCCAAATACCTGACGTTCGTCATGAAGGCCGACAACCGCGGCGAGGGCGGCATCTTTGCCCTGCTGGCGCTGAGTCATGTCGAACGCCAGAAGGAGGGTCGCGGCCTTGGTTTCTTCACGATCCTGGTGCTCTTCGGGGCTGCGCTGCTCTATGGCGACGGCGTTATCACTCCGGCCATCTCCGTGCTTGGCGCCGCCGAGGGTTTCAAGAGCTTCGACCCGCGTTTCGCGCCTTACATCCCGGCCATCGCGTGCGCGATCCTCAGCGCGCTTTTCCTTTTCCAAGCCAAGGGCACCAAGACCATCGGCGGCATCTTCGGACCGGTCATGCTGATTTGGTTCATCGTCATCGGACTCATCGGACTCTGGCACATCTTCGAGGAACCCGCCGTGCTCGCCGCCCTGAATCCCCTGCATGGATTCAATCTGCTCGTGACTCACCCGTTGCATGGCTCGGCCATCCTCGGTGCCGTGGTGCTCGCCGTCACCGGGGCGGAAGCCCTTTACGCGGACATGGGGCACTTCGGCCGCAAGCACATCGCCACCGCATGGTATGCCGTGGCCTTCCCCGGACTGGTGCTGAACTATTTCGGCCAGGGTGCCCACGCCATCGACCATCCCGAGAGCATCGACAATATTTTCTTCGCTCTCGTGCCCGACGGCTTGCCCCGTCTTCTCCTCATCGGCCTCTCCATCGCGGCGGCGGTCATCGCCAGCCAGGCTCTGATTTCCGGCACCTATTCACTGACCCGGCAGGCCATTCAGCTCGGCTATTTTCCGCGTCTGAAAATCCTCTACACCAACCGCGAGCAGGCCGGCCAAATCTATCTGCCGCTCGTCAACGCCGCGCTCGCCTTCGGCTCCCTCTATGTCGTGCTGACGTTCCGCTCGTCCGACAACCTCGCCGCGGCCTACGGCGTCGCCGTCACTGGCACGATGCTTGTCACCACTCTCGCCTACTGGAAAGTCACCCGCGTCCGCTGGCAGTGGCCGCTCTGGAAAGTCGCGGCCCTGTGCTCCGTCTTCCTCGCCGCTGAGACTGTGTTGTTGGGCGCCAACGTCCACAAGTTCTACGACGGCGGCTGGCTCCCCATTCTGATCGGCGTCGGTCTCCTCACCGTGATGCACACTTGGAAAATCGGCAAGGCCGAGATTTTCCGCCGCATCTACGCCAATGAGATTACGGAATCGGAACTCAAGGCCATCGCCTGCAGCGAACGCATCACCCGTGTGCGCGGCACCGCCGTCTTCATGGCCGGCAACCCGCGCGGCACGCCGCTCGTCTTGCTCCACCATGTCAAAGCCAACAAGGTTCTCCACGAAACCGTCGTGCTCCTCAGCATCATCACCGAGGACGTGCCGAGCGTGGCCGAGCCGGAGCGCTTGGTCGTGGCGGAAATCGGCAACGGTGTGTGGCGCGCCATCGCCCACTACGGCTATATGGAGTCGCCCGATGTCACCGTGCTGATGGAGCGCGTCCGCGAGTCCGGCGTGCCGGTGAAGCTCAACGAGGCCACCTACTACTTCAACCGCGAGATGATCATCACCGGCGGCGACTCGAAAATGTGGGAGTGGCAAAAACGCTTCTACTCCCTTCTCAGCCGCAACGCCCGGCCCGTGCGCGACTATTACCGGCTCCCGCCGATGCAGATCATCGAGGTCGGCCTGCCGATCCAGCTCTAGGCGGTTCAGCGTCCCGCCAATTTCGCGGCGACGCTCGCGAAGAGTTTCTTGCGCAACGCCGCGTCGTGCACCCGGTTCGTGCGCAGTTCCAGCACTCGCAGGCCGCGTCGCGGCAGTCGTGCCACCAGCTTCACAAGCTGCGGCCAACTGCGCACCATGACGTGCTTCACCCCGTGCGCCGCGCAGAGTTTGGCAAAATTCGCCTGCTGCGGCGTCGCGAAAAACTCCTCGAATGGCGGATTGAACTCCGCGATCGGCAGATGCTGGAAAATGCCACCACCGTTGTTGTTGATCAGCACGATCGTCAGGCTGCCGGCGAGCTTCGGGCGGAGCAGAAACCCGTTGGCGTCGTGCAACAGTGCCAAATCGCCAGTCAGCAGAACCGTCGGCCGGTTGCCGTGCGCCACGCCGAGGGCCGTGGACAACGTGCCGTCGATGCCGTTCGCCCCGCGGCTGAAGAACACCTCAAGCCGGTTGTGACCAGCGCCCCAAAAAAATTCCGCGTCACGCACCGGCATGCTGTTCGCAATCACCACCGGCGTCCGTGCCGGCAGCGTCTGCTGGAGAAGGCGGCACGCCCTGCCCTCGAACAAGCCCGTCGTGCGCAGGAGCGCAGCATCCAATTGTCCGCGCGCGCGCTTCTCCAGCCGCGCCCACAGCGTCAGCCAGGAACCTGACTTCACCGCCGGCTTCACCGCCGCCGCCAATTCCTCGACGGAACAGCGCAACCGCCGCGTGCGTCCATGCAACGCGTCAGCGTTCGCCGGCTGCATCCCAACCAGGAAAGTTTCGGCGTCCAGCATGGTCAGCCAGCCGCGCAACACCTTGCT
>JANXWT010000344.1 GCA_025351035.1 Opitutia bacterium
TTTCGCGGCAACGGCTACACCAGAAAAGAAAGAGCGCAGGATCTCGCACTTCTACGCGCCGCCGAGCTTTCCCTAGCTGCGGGGTGTCCATACTTCGCGGTGCTCAGCGAGAATTCCGACACCAAGGCGCACTCGTTTACCACTGCGGGCACTTCCCACACCACCGGCTCAGCCTACGTTGTCGGCAATCAGGCATACTATTCTGGCCAGACGACTCATATTCCCGGCCAGACCATGACGTTTTATGAGCCTGAGACGGGAATTCTTGTGCAGTTCCTGAAAGAAAAACCGGCAGAAGGATTTGTTTTCGATGCCGCCTTTTTGGTGAAGGAGTTGAAGGAAAAATATAAGATTAAGTGAGATGAAGAGGGCGAACCAGCTCATCACAGACAACTCCGGGGAGCTGACGCTCCCCTCCGTGTCTGACTGAGGACGTTGGGCAAAGAAAAGAGGCCTGCTGGGGGTCAAAGGGCCATGGACGTTGGCACTGCGATCCACACCTCCGTTCCACATTGTTTATGCCAAGGGCGCGGGGGCCGGGGGGCTGGCGGCGGCCGACCGCCACGAGCGCAAATCCTGCGCGAGTGCGCCGAAGCCGCGGGGAAAATCGTTCTCGAGCCGCCGCACGTCACCCTGATGCCGGCTCACCTCCTGCACCGCGCGTCGCAGCTCGAACGGCAGCGACGGCCGCTCGGTGCCGTAGACGCGCCACTTCAGCTCGCGCCGTGAGTAAGGCTGCCGACCACTCGCCTGCCCCGCGATCCACGCCGTCTCGGTGACCGCCGTGTCGCGGCCGCAAAGATACCACGCTTCGATCGCTGGCACCGCGAGACCCACCGCCCGCAGCACCTTCTGCTGACCAGCAGAACGCCCGTGGGCGGGGGGGAGATTTTTCAAAGTCCGGCGAAACACCGCCCGCAGCCGGCAAATCCGGCACAGGGGATGATAATAGCCCACCGCCTCGTGCGGGTCGTCGTGCACGACGGTATCGTCCGAATCCACGACGACGACGAGGCCGTCCGCCGCGGTGTTGAAATGCAAATGGCGCAGGATCGCCGGGAGCACCTGCTCGACGGAAGGCCAGCCGCGGGCGCGCAGTGCGGGTTGCACCGTCGCGAACGGTGCGCCCAACACGTATTCGACCAGCACGCGCAACGCCGCCTCGTCCGCCGGCGATTCGCTGAGGATGGCGAGCTTCATCGGCAGACCACCACGAAACACGCCAAAGACACGAAAAAGAAACTCAGGGATACTCTCATGATTTTGTGTGTTTCGTGTATTTCGTGGTGTCTACTCCCCCGGCACGCCGCCAAGGATGCCGCTATACCACAGGTCGCCGAGGCTGGCCTCGCACAGAAGCTCGACCAGATCGGCGCGGTCCGAGAGCCGCTCGAAGCTGGCGGCGTTGCCCTGCTTGTTGGCGAGCACGACTTCCTCCGGATGCTCCCTCAGCAAATCGAGCAGGTAAGGCGAATGCGTCGTCGCGATGACCTGCACCGGCGCGCGTGCAGCCTCGCCGCAGTCCTGCGGATAACTCAGCCGGTAGAGCGCGTCGCGGACCTCGCGCAGCATGCGCGGATGGACACCGCGATCGGCTTCCTCAAGGCAGACGATGGCCGGCGGCTCCGGATCGTGGGCGAGCGTGAGGATGGCGAGCAGATAGAGCGTGCCTTGCGAGAGGCTGTCGGCCGCGAGCAACTCGCCACCGTTCGCGGCGGTGCGGGCCACCAGTTCGATCTGGCCCGACGGGGTCGGACGGAAATCCAGTCCGGCAAACTCCGGCACGAGGCGGCGGAACTCTTCCTCGAGGAGCGCGAAGGCCGCGGGAAATTTCTCACGCCGCGCCGCGAGCACGGCGGCGAGGTTGCCGGCGTTGGATGCAAGCTGAGCGCCGTCCTCGCGGCGCGCCGGCAAGGCCATCGCATAGTGGTCGAAGAGAAACGCGCGGATCGTGAGCAACCGCGCGCGCAGGCCGGCCCACTGTCTTTCCCCGTCGAGCCCGGGAGGATGATCGACCACGAGCAGGTTGCAGACGAAGTCGTTGGTGTCACACGCGAGCGTGACGTGCAGGTTTTGATACGGCGGGTTGAAATGGAAAACGAGTTCGGGTCCGGCGGCATTCGGCGGCGGCTCCTCGTGCCGGTGGGCGGCGGGCAATCCGGCCAGTGAGCGCAGCCGCAGCAGCGCCTGGATGAGACTCGTCTTGCCGCTGCCGTTGGGACCGATGACGAGATTGAACGGTCCGAGTTTCACCGCCGCCGAGCGCAGCGCCTTGAAGTTCCGGAACTGGACCGCCGAGATCATGGGGGAAAGGTGTCACATCGCGCGCGTGACGACAAGGCCGCAGCGCATACCGTCGAAGGGAAGCCGGTCTTTAACCACAGATTTGCACAGATTGAGATGGATAGAATCCAACAGACCACGCGCGCGAAGGCGGGGCTTGATCCGTTGGTCTCCGTGCAATTCGTGGTTAATAAACTTGGAGATAGCGGCACGGCGACATGTGCCGACTCTACAGTCGGCGGAAAGACTCAGTGCTGGTGCGCGTGATTGCCGGCGGTGCCGGCGGCGCGAGCAGCGGCGTATTCGGCGACGATCCTCTTCTCCATGTCCGGCGGCATCTCCTCGTAGTGGCTGAATTTTTCGGCGTGCAGGCCGCGTCCGCCGGTGAGTGAGCGCAAGGCCGTGCCGTAGTGGTGGAGCTGCGCGGCGGGCACTTGGGCGCGCATGACTTGGAGGCGGCCGGACACGTCCATGCCGAGGATCTTGCCGCGCCGGCTGGAAATATCGCCGACGACGCGGCCGACGAATTCCTCGGGCACGCGGATATCAAGTTCGTGGATGGGTTCGAGCAGCACGGGGCGGGCGTTGCGGAACGCCTCCTTGAACGCGAAGTAGCCGGCGATCTGAAACGCGATGTCCTTCGAGTCGACGGGGTGCATCTTGCCGCCGTAGAAATCGATCTTCACGTCGGTGACGCGGTAGCCGCCGTGGATGCCTTCGGTAGACGCGGACTGAATCCCCTTCTCCACCGAGGGCACGAAGACGCGGTCGACATCCTGCCCGACGAGCGACTGCGTGAACGCGATGCCGTGGTCGCGCGGCGCCGGCTCGATGCGCAGCCACACCTCGGCGAACTGGCCCGCGCCGCCGGACTGTTTCTTGTGGCGGTAACGCGCCTCGGCGGACGCGCGGATGGTTTCGCGGTAGCGGATTTTCGGCGGCGCGAGCTCGATGTCGACCTTGTAGCGGCGCTTCAGCCGTTCGAACAAAACCTCGAGGTGCAGTTCGCCCTGCGCGGAGATGATGAACTGGTGCAACTCGGAATCGGTGTGGTAGCTGAACGCCGGGTCTTCCTCGTGCAGCGCGGCGAGGCCGGCGGCGAGACGTTCCTCGTCGCCCTGGGAGTTGAGCCGCAACGCCGCGTGCGTGTAGGGCACGGGATAGGCGAGCTTGGGGAGCGCGACGGCGTGACGCCCGTCGCAGAGCGTGTTGCCGGTGTGCGCGTCCTTGAGCTTCACCGTCGCGCCGATGTCTCCGGCGGTAAGCTGCTCGACGGCGGTGCGGAGTTTGCCGTTGAGGCGGTAGAGCTGGCCGAGCCGTTCGGTGATGCGGCGGTCGCTGTTGTAGAGTTCCATGCCGCCGCGCACCGTGCCGGAGTAAACGCGGAAAATCGACAAGTCGCCGCTCTGCGGATCGGTGAGGGTTTTGAAAACGTAGGCGACGGGCTCGGCCCCGTCGAGCGCGACGAGGCACGGGTCGCCGGTCGCCGTGGCGGTCGCGCCGACCGTCCGGCGGTCTTCGGGCGATGAGCCGAATTTGGCGATGAAGTCCATGAGACGCGCCACGCCGACATTGGTCTCGCCGGAGGTGCAGAAGAGCGGGATGAACGCCTGACGCTGGACCGCGGGATGGATGCCGGTGCGCAAAACTTCCTCGGAGAGGCCGCCCTCGTCGAAAAATTTCTGGAGCAGCGTATCGTCGGTCTCGGCGATGTGCTCGATCAATTCCTGATGCATGGCCTGCACGCGCGCCGCCCATTCGCCCGTCGCGGGCAGCTCGGTGAACTTGCCCGAGCGGTCCGTGGCGTAGCTGACAACTTCGCTGCGCAGCACATCGAGGACTTGGTGAAAGCCCGGGCCGGCATCGACAGGCACTTGCATGGGGAAGATCTCCCGGCCGAAGCGCGCCCGGATTTCCTCCACGAGCTTAGCGAAGTCGTATTTGTCCTTGTCGAGGGCGTTGACCACGATCATCCGCGGGATGCCAAACTGGCCGGCGTAGTCCCACATCAGCTCGGTGCCGACGCCAATGCCATGCCCGGCATGGATGACCACGAGGGCGAAGTCGGCGACGCGGAGCGCATGGATGCCCTCGCTGCTGAAGTCGAGGTAACCGGGCGTGTCGATGAAGTTGAGCTGCCGGCCCTGCCATTCGCAATTGAGCGCCGTGCCGTGGACCGAGATGTGCCGCTGCTGTTCGCCCACGTGGTAGTCGGAGACGGTGGAGCCTTGGGCGATGCTGCCAAGGCGCTGGATGGCGCCGCCGGTATGGAGGATCGCCTCGGCCAGGGTCGTCTTGCCCGAGGTGGCGTGGCCCACGAGGGCGAAGTTTCTGATTTCAGCCGGACGGAAAGTTTTCATGGCGGAAAATTTTGGGGTGCCGGCCGGGCCGGGTTCCAGTTGGTGGATGAGGCCAGCAGTGTGTCGGGCGGTGACGGCCGGGTAAAGCCCGTTCCCGGTGCGCTCGTTGTCCGAAACTGCGCGTCGATTGGCGCGCCCCGGTCTTTCCCGCTCAGTTGTCCGGCGCGAGCAGTTCCGTGAGCCTGCCCTTGGCCAGACGGGTGAAGAACGCGGACGGATCCGGCCGGCCGAAGGTGCCGCTGAGCGTGACGGGCAGCTTCATCTTCGCGTAGCCGAGTTCGTCGCGCGTGCCATCGAGCACGCCAATCTTGCCGAGATGCTGTTCGATCTTGTCGCGCCCGCTCAGAGTGACCTCGGCGGTGAGGGGCTGCTCAAGCAGCGCCTTGCCCTCGACGTAACTCACCTGACCGTGGCCCAGCAGGCGAATCTCCGGCGAGACGAGACTGAGGTTTTCCAGCAAAACATTCAGCGCGTCGTCGCGGGTCAGCCGCACGCTGAACTGGTCGTAGGGCAACTCACCGAAACTCGTCGCGAGTTGGTCGATGAAGTAGGCCTGGCCGACAAGTTTCTCGGCGGCTTTCGTGATTTTCTCCTGGCCGAAGATGGAGCCGAGCACGCTGGCACCCAGTTCGACAGCTTTGGTGGTTGCGGAAATTTTGTCCGTCGTGCGTTTGAGTCCGCGGAAAATGCCCTGACGGCTCGCGAGGTCAAACTGTCCGCGCGTGCGCTGGAGTGTCTGCTGCGGGTTGGCCCCGGTGCCCGTGAACCGGCCTGCGACGGTGAACAGGCCCTCGACCGTCGGCGGGCGACCCGGGTCGAACGCCCTGAACAATTTGCCCGCGTCAAATTCGGTCAGCGAAAAATCCCCGCCGAGTTGATAGGGCCGCGCGCCCGCGGAGAACTGCACGGTGGCCTTGGCTTGCAGCCGGCTCTTCGCGCCGAAGTCCGCACTGAGATTCTGCAATTCCAGCCGGGTGGGTTCGATGTTTACGAGGCCGGTCAGGCCGGTCAGCGTCCAGTCCTTGCCCTTGGAAAGCGACTTCACGTCGAGTATCAGCCGGCCGCTGAGCAAAGCCCAGGCGGGCTTGGTGTCGGGGCGGGCATCCTCCAAGGCGAGCGCGGGCGGCGCATCTTCGCCGACCGCGAACGGCGCCAAGAACACGCCAAGCAATACGAGGGCGTCTTCCAATTCGGCCTGTTCACCGGCCAGACGGGCGTCGAGGTGCAGCGTGTCACCGGCGGGCTCTAGGTCGGCGGAAAAATTCAAATCGGACCGCTGGCCCGCGCGGTCGACCAGCAGCGGCAGCTGCACGGAAATTTTCCCGTCCGCCTGCGCGACGACCCGCAGGCTGAGGTTGGCGACCGGCAGCGGATGGTTGCCCTCGGTCGCCACGAGATTGTTGAGCGTCACCCGCGCTTCCACTTGGGCAGCCTTGCCATTGAGGGCGGCCCGCAGTTCGCCGCTGGCACGGCCCGACGACACCGCCTGGGCGTTGGCAAACAGCGGCTGCGTGGCGAGCACGGGAAGCTCGACTTGGAAGTTGCCCGACACACTCGCCCCGTTGGCCGGCGAGCTCGCCGCTTCGCCCTTGCAGGTCAGCAGCGTGGCACCGCCGGCCGCCTGCACCGTGACGTCGCCGCTTTGCAGCCGGAAACCGGTGCGGCCGGTGATCACCAGCGAGGGGTTGGCCGTGACGGCGAGGTGGGCCGCGAGCGGACGGTTGCTCCGCGCGATGGCAACGTCGCTCAGTTTCAGCGGCGCAGGGGCGCGCACGGTGAGCTGGTCGCGTTCACCGGATAGAAGAAAATCACCGGGTTCGAGATTGCCGGTGATTTTCATGCCGTAACGAGCGCGCAGCAACGGACCGACCGGCACGCGGCCAAACGAGAAGCGCAGCAGGTCGGCTGGGCCGGCCCCGGCGGTCACGGTGCCCGCAACCGGATCGAATTGGAATTCCCGCAGCGCCGTCGCGAAGAAAATCTTTTCGCCTGTCGCGCCGGTGAGGTCGGTTGTCCAGCGACGCACCGTGAGTTTGCCGCCTTGGAGGGTGAAATCAGTCTCGCCGCTGGTGCGGACCTGGCCGAGCGGGAGAATGTTCGCAACGAGAGTTGGCAGATTGGCGGCATACCGGCCCATGAAGGACAGCGACGGATTCTTCCCGGCCGGCAAGAGAATTTCCCCTTGCGCGCTGACGCTGTCGCCGGCGGGAGTATGCAAGGTGAACTCCTGCACGACGCCCCGCAGTTGCGCGGCAGTCAGTTCAGCCCCGGCGCGGAGGGAAATGCCGGCCTCGCCCAGAAGGATGCGACCCTCCCGCACGACAGTCAGGCCGTCGATCACCAACGGCCCAGCGGTCTGGGCGGTCAGCCGGCCGCCATCGCCGACCAGAGCCAGTTCACCGGTGATGTTGCCACCGGAGACATCCACACCCGTCACGAAGGGCCGCACCCACGCGAGCGGCAGGCCGAGCAGTTTCAGTCGCAAGATTTCACCCGTGGCGGCCTGCCCGACGACGAGGCGGCGCTCCTTCAGGTCCACCTCGACGGTGCGGGTCGCGAGGACCTCCAGCACGGGCTGCGCGCCGGCTACAGCGAAATCGAGAGTGTTCAGACGGACGCGGGTGCCTTCGCGGGCAAGATCAAACTCCGC
>JANXWT010000392.1 GCA_025351035.1 Opitutia bacterium
TGGCCCTTTTCCAGTTCGGCCGTCTCGCCGCCATCACCGGCCAGCAGATCGACCGCGGCATGGATTTTCTGAAGAAATGCCTGACGCTGTCGCCGCCACCCAATTCGCCTCCCCACGCCGCCGTGCACTGGCGCCTCGGCAATCTCTGGGAGAAGAAGGGCGACAAAACCGCCGCGCGCACCGCCTACGAAACGTCGCTCAAGCTCGATCCGAAATTCGCGCAGGCCATCGACTCGCTCAAAGCCTTGAAGTAAGCAGCGGCCCATTCGTGTCGGGTGGCCGCGCCGCGAGACACAGCTTACTTTGACCACGGATTCCACCGATACCGACGGATGCAATCCTCGATCCTGTTCGGACCGAATCCGTGCTCGATCCGTCCGTATCCGAGTAATCCGTGGTAAACAAAACGACCACCGTCGCCACCACTCGGCCGCATGCGCCGCTGATCGCGGCTCGCAATCACCGCAGATTCCCTATGCTGCGGTGATGCCCGCCACCTCCGCTCCTCGCGAAGATTTTCTCGCCCAACTCGCCGCCGGCGTGCGCGACGGCAGCTTCGTGAAAATGACCCTCGGCAAGCCCCGCGGCCCCGACGCGACTTTGCGCAATCTTTTCGTGCGCCCCGTCACGCTGCGCGGCGCACCGCAGCTCTCTTTCCTGTGGCGGCACGAGACGCAGGACATCACGAAAAATTTTCCGCCCGCCGAGGCGCTGCCGCAGATTGCTGCGCTCGTCGGCACAACGTTTCACAGCGCGCATCTCTTCACGACCGCCCGCCTGGCGCAGTTGGAATTCAACAAGCACGGCGAGCCGCGCCTGACCTACGGCAAGGCCACCGGCGAACCCGCCGCAACCGCGCACGATCAACCGAAACACCGGCTGCTCCCTCTGGAGAGTCAGCGCTGGCTGGAGAAACTTGGCGTCACGAATTCGAACGGCAGCGTGCGCACCGGTATGGCCGACAAGCACCGGCAGATTCACAAGTTCGTCGAAATTCTCAGCCACCTCGCCGCCGACGCGGACTTGCCCGGAGACCGTCCGCTTGAAATCGCCGACATGGGCTGCGGCAAAGGCTACCTGACTTTCGCCACGCACGATTATTTCAACCGCATCGCGCACCGCGCGGCGAACGTGCACGGCGTCGAGACGCGCTCCGCCCTCGTCGACGCGTGCAACCGCACCGCCCGGGAGTGTGGCTGCGCGAATCTTGATTTTCTCGCCGGCACGATCGACTCCACCCGTTTCGCCACGCTCGACGTGCTCATCGCGCTCCACGCCTGCGACACCGCGACCGACGACGCCATCGCCAAAGGACTCGCCGCCGGCGCCACGCTCATCGTCGTCGCGCCGTGCTGCCAAAAAGAACTGCGCCCGCAACTCACCGCCGCCCCCGTCCTCGCACCCGCGTTGCGCCACAGTATTTTTCAAGAGCGCCACGCCGAGTTCGCCACCGACGCCCTCCGCGCGCTCCTCCTCGAATGGGCCGGCTACGACACCAAGGTTTTCGAATTCATCTCCACCGAGCACACCGCCAAGAACACCATGATCGCCGCCACCAAGCGTTTGCCGGGCGGCCGGCCCGGACAAACACTGTCCGGTCAGCAGACCGGAACGGTGCGCACCGAAGCCGCCGCCGCGAAGGTGCGCGAGCTCGCCGCGTTCTACGGCGTGAAAACCCAAGCACTCGCCCGGCAACTCGGCTTCGATCTCGCTGACGTGCGACAGCGGAAGTGAGTCGAGCCTTCGGCTGAAAAACCAACCCGCAAACTCGACGATTGATCCGCCGTCCCTTGTCCGCTTCATTTCTCTCCATGACCTCACTTGGCAAAGCTCAACTCAGTTGAGGCGAATAACACTGTTGGGCGAACAAAGATCACCCATGACGAAACAAGATGTAATCGTTGCATGCATGATGGCGGCGAAGCCCAGCGCCTCCAAAGAAGAAGCCACCGGCTTCGCGGCGGAAGTTTGGAGCGACCACTTTTCACATATCGATTTCATTCGATGGAACGGCGAGGTGCCGGAAGAAGAAGCGAAGAGGCTCATTGCGGAGGCGAGGCGGCGGCAGGTTTTTGATGTGAAGGAGTTGATCGTGCATTTGACGTAGCGATTCCCATTTCGCGATGCACCACCTCCAGAAAGTGAAGATAGTCCGATTCTGTCGCACCATCCATGTCCAGTTGCGCGACGAAGTAGTCTCGTTCTTGCCGCGACTTTGCTTTGTAGATCGAGATCGTTCCCTTCGAGGAATAAGAGCCCAACAAGCCGCCACAGCGCAACGCGCCCGGTCTGTGCGGGTGATTAACTTGGAATCTCTCGACCGGGAGGTGCTCGACCGGCTCTGGGTGTCCGCTTGCCAACCATGCCGTCACCTCTACTCTTCCCGTCAATGGACACTCTCCTCCCGTTGAAAAAAATGTCCCGCGACGACAAGCTTCGCGCGATGGAGTCGATCTGGGCTGATCTGACTGCGCACGCCGACAAATTCGATTCACCGGCCTGGCACGGCGAAGTTTTGCGCGAAACCCAGGCCGCCTACAAGACGGGCAAGGTGCAGTTCACCGACTGGGACGAAGCGAAACAGCGCCTGCGCCGCAAGGCCGCCAAGCTGGCGTGAGGCTGCGGATTCTCAGCCTCGCCGAGACCGACTTGCTCGATGGTTTTCGGTTCTATGAACGGCAGGCGGCCGGCATCGGCTGGTATTTCCTCGAATCGCTCACTTCCGACATCGAGTCGCTGCGTCTCTACGCCGGCGTCCATCGCCGCGTGTTCGGTTTCCACCGGTTGCTCTCGGGGCGATTTCCCTACGCCATCTACTACGACCTGACCTCGGAAGAAATCAGGGTCTGGCGCGTGCTGGATTGTCGGCGCAATCCGCGATGGATCACGGCCCAGCTGAAAAAGGTCACGGTGCGCGCAAGGCCTGAGACCCGCCCACCCGAGCAACCATGAACCTGGAATCTCTCGACTGGGAAGTGCTCGACCGGCTGCGCGAGACGTTCCTGACCGACGCGAAGAGCGCCGGGCCTTACTGGCACACGATGACCGACCTGGAGTGCTACGATCTCACCTTCGGCGAGCGCATCGGCTGGAAATGGGACGCGGTGCTCCGCGAGTTGCGCGCCCGCGGTTGGGCGCCGCCGGCCGGCGCGACCGTCCTCGACTGGGGTTGCGGCAGCGGCGTGCCCGGGCGGCGCGTCGTCGATTTTTTCGGCGCGACGAATTTCTCCCGTCTCCTGCTGCACGATCACTCGGAGCTGGCGATGAACTACGCCGCGCACCGGGCTGAGAAATATTTCCCGGAGCTGCGTGTCGAGTGCACCAGCATGCGCGATCTGCGCGGCGACTCTCCCATCGACGTGCTGGTCGTCAGCCATGTGCTGAACGAACTGGACGACAGTGCACGCGCCGACTTGGCGTCGTTGATCGCCCGCGCAACCACCGTGCTCTGGGTCGAGCCCGGCACCTACGAGGTCAGCCGCGCCCTGGTTGGGTGGCGCGAGAAACTGCACGGCGATTTCCGCGTGATCGCACCGTGCACGCATCAGACTGCGTGCGGATTGCTCGCGCCCGCGAACGAGCGGCACTGGTGCCATCACTTCGCCGCGCCGCCGCCGGAGATTTTCGCGAACTCCGACTGGGTGCGCTTCGGCCAACGCGCGGGCATCGACCTGCGCTCGCTGCCCTACAGTTTTCTCGTGCTCGATCAGCCTTCGCCAAGCCTACGGCCGACAGGCCGGCACGCCGACGAGCGGCGGCCCTACAATGAAGAGCAAAACTCCGCTCCCGGTCTCTCGCGCATTCTCGGCGAGCCACGCCACTACAAGGGCTACGCGAAGATTTTCAACTGCGACGCAGCAGGCGTAGCCGAACTCACCTTACAGAAACGCGACGCGCCGGAACTGTTCAAGGATCTCAAGCGCCCGTGCGGTCCGCTGGTATACCAGTGGACACGGGAGAAAGACCGGGTCGTCGCCGGACGGAAGCGATTGGCCTGATTTTCCCAAATTCGGGACACGATCGTTTCGCTATCGGTAACGTCCTAATTGGGCGACATGGCTGCTCGCCGGTAACTCACTGGAGGCCAGTGACGACAACTAATTTATCCGCTGGCATACGAGCTGCAATTTCACCGGGAGATGAACGCCCCCTCGTCCGCAAAGCAAAGTGCCCTCGCCTTGCTGGCATCGCTTGCCGTGGGCTTGGTTGGCCTCGCAGGCAGCACGAAGCTGGTCAAAACGCCGACCGGTGAATTGTTTTTTGCCGACGAGTTGAATGTCTTCGCCGTCGATGTCCGCACCAACCGTCTCGAACTGGTGCTGCCGCTGCAGTCAGTGACCGACCTGCAGGTTGATGCGGGCGGACGCCTGTGCGGCCGGCAGCTGCATTACGACGCAGCCCGCGATGTCTGGCGCCCCGTGGTCTGGCGTTATCGCGGCGCCAACCAGCCAGTCGAGATTGTGCCGGAGGGGCGAAACGCCAGCTTTGCATTTGCCGAAACCGTCGACGCCGCGGGGAATTTGTATTTTTG
>JANXWT010000398.1 GCA_025351035.1 Opitutia bacterium
CGCGCAGTTGGAAACGCATCGTCCTCGTCACGACCGGCTGGCACATGCCGCGCGCGGCGGGGCTGGTCCGGCGCGCCGGCATCGATTGTGTGATTTTCCCAGTCGACTTCCGCCACGACTCTACTCGCAACATCACCCTGCTGGATTTCTTGCCCAGCGCCGGCGCGCTACAGGATACCGAGACCACCTTGCGCGAAGTCTACGGCAATTTATTCTACCGGATTTTCCGCTAAGATGAAGCTAACGGCGCTCATGTCAGCTGTAGGGCCGGCCCTCGTGGCCGCGCCGTCCTTCTTTGCGGCGCGTCGCCCCGCCGTCGCCAAGGCTATGGTGGGCAAGCAAGCGACGGCCCTTGTTGCCGGTTGAATTCACATGCCTGCGAAAAAAGCCTTTGTCTACATTCTGCGCTGCGCCGACCAGACCTTCTATATCGGCACGGCAAAGGACGTGGCTGCTCGCGTGGCCATGCACAATGCGCACAAGGGGGCCAAGTATACGCGCTCGCGGCTGCCGGTGCGAATCGTTTATCAGGAAGGTCGGATGAGCCTCACGAAGGCGTTGCGCCGCGAGTTCCAGTTGAAGCAGCTGACGCGCGCACAGAAGCAGGCGCTGATCCGCGGCAAGCTCGTGGTGAAAATGCCGCGCTGATCCCGCGGCGCGCTTAACCCTTCTTTTTCGGCCCCGCTTTCTTCTTCGGTTCCGGCGGCACGTAGAGGAAGTCGGTGTAGAGCGTCGCGAACTTGGTCGGAAACCGCCCGGTCAACCGCACGCCGTCGTCGTGCGTAGCCTGCGAGCGGACGTGGCCGATGGTGTGCAGCTTGGAGACGAGGTCGTAGCGGCTGTGCGGGATGAGCAGCTCGGCCGGTTCGAAATCGTCGACCGCCAGTTCGGAGCAGCGGCGGAGCAACGCGTCCATGCCCGCCCCGGTGTGCACGCTGATGAACAGCGCGTCGGGATGCTGCGCGCGCATCGCGGCGAGAGTGTTGGCGGCGATGGCGTCGATCTTGTTGTAGACGGTGATCGTGGGCTTTTTCCCGGCGCCGAGTTCGGCGAGCACCGCGAGTGTGGTCGCTTGGTGCTGGTCGACACTGGGGTTGGTGACGTCGAGCACATGGATCAGAAAATCCGAGACGACGACTTCCTCGAGCGTGGCCTTGAACGCCTCGATCAGCCGGTGCGGCAGACGGCGGATGAAACCAACCGTGTCGGTGACGAGCAGCGTGCGGTCGTCGGGCAGGGTGAACTGGCGCGTGGTCGGGTCGAGCGTGGCGAAGAGTTTGTCGGCCGCGTAGAGTTGCGCGCCGGTGAGTTTGTTGAGGAGCGAAGATTTGCCGGCGTTGGTGTAGCCGACGATGGCGGCCCCGGGCACGGGTTTGCGCGCGCGCTTGCGTCGCTGCACTTCGCGTTGCTTCAGCACGAGCGCGATCTCGGTTTTCAGGTGCGCGATCCGGTCGCGCACGATGCGGCGGTCCTGTTCGAGCTGGGTTTCACCTTCGCCCCCCAGCGAGCCCTTGCCGCGCTGGCGGGAAAGATGGGACCATGCGCGCGTCAGCCGCGGCAGAGAATACTCCATGCGTGCGAGCGCGACCTGCAGCACGGCCTCCCGCGTTTGGGCGCGGTCGGCGAAAATTTCCAGAATCACCTCCTGCCGGTCAATGACGGCGAGGCCGAACTCCTCCTCCCAATTTTTCTGCTGGGCGGGCGACAGCTCTTCGTCGATCACGAGCAACGGCGCGCCTTCCTCCTTGGCCTGCGCGGCGAGTTCGGCCGCCTTGCCGCTGCCGATGAAAAATTTCGGCTGCGTCGCCTTCAGATTGACGAGCGTCGTGCTCGTGACGGTGAGTCCGAGGTTCTCGACCAGTTCCTTGAGTTCAAGGAGCAGCTCCGCGCCTTCGCCCGGTTTCATGCCGGGGGTTTGCACGCCCACGAGGAACGCGCGCTGCAGGGGCGCATCGGATTTCTGGAAGTCAGCCATAAAGCTCTTCAGCAAGAGTTGCGCTGGGCCGATAGTCAATGGGCCGGCTCGCCACATTGGCACCGTGGTGGGACGCCCGGCGCATCTTTTGGCACAAGGTCGGCTTAAATGTGCTGACAGTGAGAGGGAAGGCCCGACCTTGCTGATGGAACGCTCTGTGCATAAGTTGGGCTAACTTTCCTATGGATCTGCAAAAATTAACCGTCATGTCGCGCCAAGCCGTGCAGGAGGCGCAAAACGAAGCACACCGGCGCTCGCACAACGAGGTCGAGACGTGGCACCTGCTCGTGGCGCTCCTCGCGCAAGAGGGCGGTCTCGTGCCGGCGCTGCTCGAGAAACTCGGGCTCACCGTCAGCGCCCTGCAGCTAGCCGCCAATCGCGAGCTGGAGCGCACGCCCAAGGTCACGGGCAGCGTCGACGTTTCCAAAATCTACGTGACGCAGGCGCTGAACGAAGTGCTGTCGCACGCGGAGAAGGAAGCCGGGCAACTGAAAGATGATTTCGTGAGCGTCGAGCACTTGCTGCTGGCGCTCATCCACGTCGGCCAGCCGGCGGCGTTGAAGAAATATTTCACCAGCTTCAATCTCGACCGCGCCAAAGTCCTCAAGGAGCTGAAGCTGATGCGCGGCAGCCAGCGGGTGACGACGGACAATCCCGAGACAACCTACGACGCGCTCGAAAAATACGGCATCGACCTCGTCGCGCAGGCGCGCAAGGGCAAGCTCGACCCCGTCATCGGCCGTGACGCGGAGATCCGCCGCGCCATCCGCATCCTCTCGCGCAAGACCAAGAACAACCCCGTGCTCATCGGCGAACCCGGCGTCGGCAAGACTGCGATCGTCGAAGGTCTCGCGCAACGCATCCTCCGCGGCGACGTGCCCGAGGGGTTGAAGGACAAGACGGTGTTCTCACTCGATATGGGCGCGCTGGTGGCCGGCGCGAAATACCGCGGCGAGTTCGAGGAGCGACTCAAGGCCGTGCTCAACGAGGTCAGGCAGGCCGACGGCCGCATTATTCTGTTCATCGACGAGCTCCACACCATCGTCGGTGCCGGCAAGACCGATGGCGCGATGGACGCCGGCAATCTCCTCAAGCCCATGCTGGCACGCGGCGAGTTGCACTGCATCGGCGCGACCACGCTCGACGAATACCGCAAGCACATCGAAAAGGACCCGGCCCTCGAACGCCGTTTCCAACCCGTGCTCGTCGAGGAGCCGACGGTCGAGGACGCTATTTCCATTCTCCGCGGCCTGCGCGAACGCTACGAGTTGCACCACGGCGTGCGCATCCAGGACAACGCCCTCGTCGCCGCCGCCGTGCTCTCGCACCGCTACATCGCCGACCGTTTCCTCCCCGACAAAGCCATCGACCTCGTCGACGAGGCCTGCGCGATGATCCGCACCGACATCGACTCGTTGCCCACCGAACTCGACGAACTCCAGCGTCGCGTCATGCAGCTCGAGATCGAGGAGACCGCATTGCAGAAGGAAAAAGACGACGCGTCTAAGCGCCGTCTCGGCGACCTGCGCAAGGAACTCGCCGACGCCAAGGAGAAGGCGACGGCGTTGCGCACGACTTGGCAGAAGGAGAAAGAATCGCTCGGTCGCGTGCAGAAAGTCCGCGAGGAGCTGGAAGCCGCGCGCCTCGAAATGGCGAAGGCCGAGCGCACCTACGACCTCAACAAGATCGCCGAGCTGAAACACGGCCGTATCCCGCAGCTCGAGAAGGAACTCGCCAAGGTCGAGAAGACCGGCACCGCGAAGACCACACTCGTGAAGGAAGAAGTTTCCGCCGAGGAGATCGCCGAAA
>JANXWT010000417.1 GCA_025351035.1 Opitutia bacterium
AACGACCTCACTTATCTCATTGGCGAGCTGATCGCCGAGCTCAGCATCGGCCACGCCTACGTCGGCGGCGGCGAGCGGCCCGAAGTGCCGCGCATCAAGATGGGCTTGCTCGGTGCCGAACTCGCGCGCGACCCCGCGAGCCGCGCCTACCGCGTCGACCGCGTGCTCCGCGGCGACAACTGGCGCGAAACCGCGCGTTCGCCGCTCACGGAGATCGGTGTCGATGTCACCGAAGGCAGCTACATCCTCGCGGTGAACGGCAAGCCCGTCAGCGGCATGGCCAATATCTTCGAATCGCTGATCGGCACAGTCGGCAAGCAGGTCGTGCTCAAGGTCAACTCGAAGCCCAGCGACGAAGGGGCGCGCGAAGTCACCGTCGTGCCGATCGCCGACGAGTCGTCGCTCTATTACCTCGCGTGGGTTCAAAAGAACACCGACTACGTCAATCAGAAGACGGGCGGCACAGTCGGCTATATCCACATCCCCGACATGGGCCCCGGCGGACTCAACGAATTCGTGAAGCACTTTTATCCGCAACTCGGCATGAAGGCGCTCGTCATCGACGATCGCGGCAACGGCGGCGGCAACGTGTCCGGCCAGATTGCCGAGCGCTTGGACCGCACTATGGATTTCATTTCTATCGCGCGTAACGGCCAGCCCAACACGAATCCCGGGGCAGTGGCACTTGGACCCAAGGTTCTTTTGCTCAATGAATTTTCGGCGTCCGATGGCGACATCTTTCCCTTTCGCTTTCGGGAGCGCGGGCTCGGCAAGCTGATCGGCAAGCGCAGTTGGGGCGGCGTGACCGGCATCCGTGGCACCCTGCCCTTCGTCGATGGCGGCACCCTCAATCGCCCCGAATTCAACAACGGCTACAGCCTGGACGGCAAATCCTGGGTCATGGAGGGCCACGGGGTCGATCCCGACATCGTCGTCGACAATGATCCGTCGCGTGAATTCAAGGGCGAGGACCAGCAGCTCGACAAGGCCATCGAGGTGATCCTCGAAGAGCTGAAGACCAAGGGCTACGACATGCCGCCGCCCCCACCGTGGCCGGTCAAGAAGCAGCCCTGAGCTCCAACCGCTCACTTGCCAACCCCTCGGTTCACTCCGAGGGGTTTTTTGTGCGCCCAAGCATTGTGTCAACTGTGGCGGTCGCGCGCCAAATGCGATTCGACATTCGCGCCAATCCGCCAATCCGTAGCTCATGGCCATCAACACTCTAAATCCCGCCACGGGGGAAAAGCTGCGCCGCTATCGTGAACACACACCGCGACAGTGCGAGTTGGCCGTGGCGCGCGCGCAGAAGGCCTTCACCGACTGGCGGCGCACGAGCATGGCGCATCGGTCGGCCAGGCTGCGCGCGCTCGCGCGGGAGCTGCATCGTCACCGCGCAGAGTATGCCGCGCTCGCCACGGCCGAGATGGGCAAGCCCGTCACTCAGGCGCTCGCTGAAGTCGAGAAGAGCGCGCTCGGTTGCAATTTCTACGCGGAGCACGGCGCGGCCTATCTCGCCGACGCACACCCCGCCGGCGCGCCCGCCCATCGCTACGTCACCTACCAACCGCTTGGTGTGCTGCTCGCGATCATGCCGTGGAATTTCCCTTTCTGGCAGATCTACCGGATCGCCGCACCCGCGCTCATGGCCGGCAACACCGTGCTGCTGAAGCACGCCGCCAACGTCACCGGCTGCGCGTTGCTCATTGAAAAATCTTTCCAGCGCGCCGGTTTCCCACGCGGCGTTTTCCAGTCGCTCGTCCTCGGCCCCGCGCCGGCGTCCGCGCTCGTGCAACATCCGGGGATTGCCGCCGTCACGTTCACGGGCAGCACGGCGACGGGGCAAAAGATCGCGACCCTCGCCGGAACCACGATGAAGAAGTGCGTCTTTGAACTCGGGGGCAGTGATCCGTATCTGGTGCTCGCCGACGCCGACCTCGCCCTCGCCGCCGAGATGTGCGCCGCGGCGCGACTCTACAACAACGGCCAGAGCTGCGTCGCCGCGAAACGCCTGATTGTCGTCGAGTCGGTGCGCGCGAAATTTGAAACCTTACTCGTGAGGCGCCTCGCCGCCCGGTGCTCCGGTGATCCCCGTGCCGCCACGACCGACCTCGGCCCGCTCTCCCGCGCAGATCTGCGCGACCGGCTCCATGCGCAGGTGAAGGCCAGCGTGCGGCGCGGCGCGAAACTTCTCCTCGGCGGATACGTGCCAGCCGGTCCGGGTTTTTATTATCCGCCGACGGCGCTCACCGGCGTGCGTCCCGGCATGCCGGCCTACGACGAGGAAGTCTTTGGCCCGGTCGCCGCCGTGATCTCCGCCAAGAACGAAGCCGACGCTATCCGCCTCGCGAACGACACGCCCTACGGTCTCGGCGCCGCGGTGTTCACGCGCGACCGGGAGCGCGGCGAACGTATCGCCCGCGAACAGCTCGACTGCGGCAACGCCTTCGTGAACGAATTCGTGCGCTCGCATCCCGCGTTGCCTTTCGGTGGCGTGAAGCAAAGCGGCCACGGCCGTGAACTCGGGGCGTGGGGCCTGCGCGAGTTCGTGAACACCAAGACCGTCAGCGTCTCCTGAGCGTCTGCGTTGGCGGGTAAACCGTAGTCCAACGGGCGAAGGATGGCGGAGTGCGCCTGATAACCGGGCATGAGGCCCGGACGGGTTGCGCACGGGCGCATGGCAACATGCAACAATCCACGTTAGACCTCTACGACCAGCACCAGGCACCGCGACCGCAGCCTTGGCGCATCCACGCGAGGTGTTCCGCCATGCCGTCCAGCATGGAGCAACCGCCATCGGGCATCCGCTGCGATTCACCCGGCCCCTTCCAGTGCAGACGTGCAGGTCACGAGGCAGCTCCGGGAGGCTGCGAAGGCCCTCGACATCGAATGCTAAAACATACCCGCAGCTTGTTGAAAACCGTGAGCGAAGTCGAACGGCTGCGGAATTTCCATAGAAATTAGGACGCTGCGAGCGGGCAGCGTTTAATTGCTCGACCATGTGGTCGTTGGCAACGCCACGACCGACTCGACCGGGCTCGGCTATTACAGCTTCCGCAGTGCGAGAATCCTCTAAAATAGGACGATACGCAAACAGCCGGGAGACCCGGCGATACCTCCGGTAAAGCTTGCCAGTAATGCCGGTGACGCTAAGGTTGATTCAACCTTTTAGGTCATGCCCAACCAACTCTCAAAGACCAAGCGCCGCCAGAGTCTCGCCGAGCACGAGGCGGTATTGGCTGCACTCGCAGAAATCGCCCGTCGCGAAGACACGACCGTGATGGCATTGTTGCGTCAGGCGACCCGTGAATTGGTGAAAAACAGGGCAACCGAGCCGATTCAAGCCGAGCGACTGCGTCAGGTGGTTTGGCAAAAGGCCCCACGGATGCCGGCTCTTTTCAAAACCGCCGCGCAGGTGGCGCGCTTCAAACGGGCGCAGCGCGAATTCGATCAGGTGCTCCTCGACTTGGCGCTGGCCAGTCCGCAAGCAATTCAGAAACGCAATTCCATCGCTTCACCGCGCCAGGCTGTGCGGATGATTAACTTCGATCTCGCCCATGCCACCGCTGCCGTCTGACGCCGCGCTCCGTCCGCCCCAGGACTTCGCTCCCCTTCTGGCAACGAAAGAACCGGTCCTTCTCGTGGGCGGGCAGGCCGTCAACTTGTGGGCCCTGTATTACGAGACACGGACGGCCGCACTGGCGCCGTTTGTTTCGCGGGACGTGGACGTGCTTGGGGACCGGGAGACTTTGGAAGCTCTGGGCAAACTGGCCGGCACCAAGCCGCAATTCTTTCCGGTCAAGCCCCCGACCAATGAAATCGGGGTGGTGATTGCCAAAGATCACAACGGCCTTCCGCTTCTCATCGAAGTGCTCCGTTACGTGCATGGCGTGAGCAATGAGGAGCTACGCGAGCCGGTCTATACTATTGGGTTGGGCGAAACCCGCGTTCAAGTGCCCGGCCCGATTGCTCTGTTACAAGCGAAGATCGCCAACGTCGCCGATATTGCCCAAACGGGGCGCCAGGACGCCCGGCATGTCGTGATTCTGGCCCAAGTGCTCCCCGCATACCTTGAAGACCTTCAGAAAGCGGTGGTCGAAGGACGCATGGAGGAGCGCAAGTTGATCGAATTTCTGGAGCGCCTGCTGGCCGTCGTGACAGCGGCGAAAGCCCGGAATGTGTTCAAGCAATTGCAGCTCGACGCGCGCTCTCTCTTCACCGGCCTCGGCCATGAAAAGCTACCGAAGCTCGGTGCATTTATAGGGAAACGTCTGCCTCGCATTGTTTAATACATAAAGAGTATA
>JANXWT010000451.1 GCA_025351035.1 Opitutia bacterium
GATAAAAATTCGTCGTGCAACTCGCCGGCTGCGATGCGCGTCGTCGGGCCGGTCATGCGAATGGCGAAGTCGGCGCCGATCTCGATACCGATCCGGCCGCCGGGCATGTGGACAGTGACGCTTCTGTCGACGAGCCTGAGCCGGTGAGCGACGGCCGCCGCTGCACTGGAACTGCTGCCGGACGCGAGAGTGTAGCCCGCGCCGCGCTCCCATATTTCGATGCGCACGTTGGTGCGGTCGATGGCCTGGAGGAATTGCACATTGGTCTTGCGTGGGAAATTCGGATGCACCTCGAGGTCGGGGCCGTAGCGGCGGGCGAGCGCTTCCGAGATTTCCGGGAGAACGATGACGCAGTGCGGATTGCCGATGGTGGCCGCGTTGTAGCTGAATTCGCGGTCTTGGATTCTGATTTTCTCGCCGAGAACTTCGCGGGCCGGACCGGCGACAGGAATCTTGGTGCTGTCGAAACTCACGCGCCCCATCTCGACGGTGATAAGTTGCCCACCGTTCATGACGTGCGACTCGACGATGCCACCGGGCGTCTCGATGGTGAACGGTGCTGCGGTGATTTTTTTCTGGTCGAAGAGATAGCGCGAGAAGATGCGCAGTCCGTTGCCGGATTTCTCGGCTTCGGAGCCGTCGGGGTTGAAGATGCGGAGGCCGAAGTGCGCCTTCGCCGAAGGGAGCGGGCCCCAGAGGATGCCGTCGGAGCCGACGCCGAAGTTGCGGTGGCAGATGACACGAATCTGATCGACGGCCGGCGCGGCCCAGTCGGGAAAGTCGGCCGGATCGAGGACGATGTAGTCGTTGCCGAGAGCGTGGTATTTGTGGAAACGCATGCGAAATCAGCTGGGGAGGAAGGCAAACGCGGTGCGCAAGGTGTCTTTGCCACCGGACTCGATGTTTTCGCCGTGCGAGACGACGATGCGGTCGAAATCCCATTTCAGAATCTGGTCGATCGAGGCGCGCAGGGCGCCGCGGTCTTTGATCACGGACTTGATGAGGCGCGATGCGGCGAAACGGTTGTAGCAGCCATTCACCTTGAGGAGGATTTTGCTCAGCATGGGCATCTCTGTCCCAAGGTTAAAGGCGAGATCGGCGATGATCAGAGTCCGGCTGGGGCGATGGAGAAACAAAACTTCGTGCACGCGCGGAATGCCTTTCACGACGTGCTGGTCAAACATTCCGCCCCAGGAAACGTGCGGCGTGTTCCCGAGTGAATCGGTGATTTTGAAAGCGGGTAGAATCTTGTGGAATGAACGCGGCGCGTGGAAATGAACGCCGGGGTAGCGCGACAGCCACCCTTCGAGGTAGGTGTCGTGCAGGTAGTTTGGCGCGACAATATGCGCGACGGGACCAAGCGCTGCGAGTTCGGACGCGAGCGCGTCGGAGTGGGTGACGGGCGAGTGCAGCCACAGCGAGCCGTCGGGCAGTTTGGCAACGGTCAGGCGATGTCCGATCGCCATGCCGAACACCGTCATCGGCGCGTTGTGTTCCCAAAGTCCGGGCGCTAGCTCGTTGAGCATGGCAATCAGGAGGCCGGCTTCGTTTTGCCGGCGTAGCCGAGCAGGTGGCGCCGCTTGATGTATTCGGCGACCTTTGGCGGAACCATAGCGACCCAGGACGCGTCACCGGCTTTGATGCGTTTCAACACGTCGCGGGCGGAAATGTGGAGATACTGCGGATCGTAGCCGGTGATACTGACGATGTTCTTGTTTTTCAGCAGGTGCGCGTAGAGATGGTCGAGGTGGTCGGCGACCTGCATGTTCTCGGCCGTGACCAACTCCTGAGATTGGCCGTTGTCGCGCGGCAATGGATAACAGTAGAGCCGCACGGCGTGGCGGAACATGCGGCCCATGGACTCGAGAATGCCGCCTTCTAGGCTGTCGTAATACTTCTCGTTGAAAATCTCGTGCATCGTGTCGATCCAGAGCGCGACGCCGATCATGGCCTTGGTGTAACGCCGGAAGTAGGCGACGAGGCGGAAGAACTCCGTGTAGTTGGAAATCAGGACCGTGTAGCCGATGTGCCCGAGGACATCGACGCGGGCGAGAAAATCCGCGTCGTCAATCGCACCGTCGGCGAGGAGGTCAGCGATGGTGATCTCCATGAGCACGACTACCTCCTTGCCCTTGACCGTGGGCTCCTGCCGGAACTGCGCGGTGGCGCTGTCGATCATGTCGATGTTGGCGTGCGTGACGGGTCGGAAGCTGCCGCGTTCGACGAGGACGGGCCGGTCGAAGAGCACCTCGGAGGGTTGGAGCACCTCGCCGTCGGGTGCGAGCATCACGGCGTTGGTCAGGCCGTGGCGCACGAGCTGGAGCGAGAGCAGGCGGTTGTCGACATGCTTGAACGCCGGGCCGGAGAACTTGACCATGTCGACCTCGATGCGGTCGGCGCCGACATTGTCGACAAGCGAGAGGATGAATTTCTCGGGATCGCTCTGGTAGTGAAACGCGCCGTAGATGAGGTTTACCCCGACGATGCCGAGCGCCTCCTGCTGGAGGACATTTTTTTTATCCCAGAGACGGACATGGATCAGAATGTCGTTGGGCTCTTCGAGCGGATTCTTCTGGAAGCGCACGCCGAGCCAGCCGTGGCCGTCGTTCGCGCCCTTCGCGCTGCGGGCCACGACGGTGTCGGCAAAGACGAAGAAGCGCGTGCGTGCGCCGCGCTGCGTGTGGAGACGCTCCTTCAACAGCGAGTATTCGTGCTGGAGCATCGTGAGCAGGCGCTCGCGCGAGACGTAGCGCGGGGCCTTGCCGTAGATGGAGTCGCTGAAAACCATGTCGTAGGCCGACATCGTCTTGGCGATGGAACCCGAGGCGCTGCCGGCCTGGAAAAAGATGCGCGCGACCTCCTGACCCGCGCCGATCTCCGCAATGGTGCCGTAATGGGTGCCATCGAGATTGATGGTCAGGGCCTTTCGGTTGGTGGTCAGCAGTTGCTTTTTCTCGCTCATGGATCGACGCAACGTAGCCGGGGATTGGCGGCTGGCAATGGGGGAGCGACGGAGATTTGCAGATAGCGGTGCTAATTAATCCGGCCGGGCCGCCGTTCATTGCATTCTTAGGCCGCTGGTCCGCACCTGTCACCGCCGGGCTCTTTTCGCTGGTGAGCTGGGCCGGGGTCGCTACGGTGGACGCCATGAAGAATTTCTTCACTTCGTTTTTTGCGACGCTCATGGCCTTGCTGGTATTCGTCATCGGCGGCGTAGTTGTCATGCTGCTCATGTTCGGGGCGCTTGCCGCGATGGGCGAAAAACCCGTCGTCTTGCAGAAGGGCTCCTACTTGGTGCTCGATTTGTCGGCCAACATCCAGGACACGCCGCTGCAGAACGAGGGGCTGGAGGACCTCGCGGAGGCGTTCGGAGGCGCCCGCGCGCATGTTTTGCAGACCCGCGATGTGACGCGCGCGTTGCAGGCCGCCACGAACGACAGCGACATCGCCGGCCTTTACATCACCGGGCAAGTGCGGCCCATGGGCTACGGTTCGGGCTTTGCCGCGCTGAAGGAAGTGCGCGAAGCCGTGCTGGCCTTCAAGGTCTCGGGCAAACCCGTGAAGGCCCACCTCAACTATGCGACGACGCGCGACTATTACATTGCCTCGGCGGCGAACGAACTCTCGCTCGATCCTTACGGCGCGGTGCTCATGCCGGGGCTTGCGTCGCAACCGATGTTCTATGCCGGGGCGTTCGAGAAATTCGGCATCGGCGTGCAGGTGACGCGCGTCGGGAAATACAAGAGCGCCGTCGAGCCCTACACACGCAAGGACATGAGCCCCGAGAGCCGTGCGCAGACGCAGAAGCTGATCGACGACATCTGGGGCGACCTCACGAGCA
>JANXWT010000474.1 GCA_025351035.1 Opitutia bacterium
TTTGATTGCATCGGAGGATGGCGCTCCTTCAACTCGCCACCCTTTTCCATTACGCCTGCCTCCAATTCCGGAGTCACAGGGGGAACGAAACCATGAAGAAATTCCAACTCACCGTCACGTCCCGCGAGGGCACAGGTCGCAGCGCCTCCCGGCGCCTGCGCAAGGCCGCGAAAATCCCGGCCATCCTCTACGGCAAGCACACCAAGCCCGAAAATCTGGCCATCAGCGCGCCGGAATTTATCAAACTCCTCAAGGAGATCGCCGGCCGTGCCGCGCTCATCGAGCTCAAGCGCGATGCCGGCGCCACGGCTCTTTCGATCCTGCAGGAAATCCAACGGGATCCGATTACGGACAAATATCTCCACCTCGATCTTCAGGAAGTGAAGGAGAACGAGAAGATGGTGATCAGCGTCACCGTGCACGTTGTGGGTGATGCCTACGGTGTTTTGAAAGAGAACGGCATTCTTGAGAATGCACTGCACCGCCTGCGTATCCGCTGCTTGCCGCAGGATCTGCCTGATTTTATCAACGTCGACGTTACCGAACTCAAGGTCGGCGAGGCCATCCACATCAGCGATCTCAAGGCTCTCAAGGGCGTCGAGTTCATGGATGACCCCAGCCAAGTGGTCGTCCTCGTTGCCGAGCCGCCCGCCGAGGAAGTCGTCGCGGTCGTCGCTGCGCCCGTCGAGGGTGCTGTGCCCGCCGATGGTGCCGCCGCTCCCGCGGCCGGTGCCGCTGGTGCCGCAGCGCCCGCTGCTGGCGACGCCAAAGCTGGCGCCGCTCCGGCCAAGGGTGCTGCACCCGCCAAGGGGGCCGCTCCAACTCCCGCCGCCGCTGGCGACAAGAAGCCCGCCGCTCCCGCCAAGAAGTAATTTCCGTCGACGGCCTGTCCGCCACCGGGCGGGCCGTCTTGCACAACGTTCTTTGAGACATGTCCGTCACGCTCATCGCTGGACTGGGCAACCCCGGGAAAGAATACGCCGGCACGCGCCACAACTTGGGCTTTGTCCTTGTTGAAGCGCTCGCCGCCGCGGAAGGCCTCAAGTGGAAAAACGAAACCCGCTTTGAGGCCGCCGTCGCCCGTTGGGATGTCCGGCCCGGAGTCACGCGACTGCTGATCAAACCGCAGACCTATATGAACGACAGCGGGCGCGCCGTGCGCACGCTGCTTGATTTCCACAAGGTCCCGGTCGAACAGCTCATCGTGGCCTACGACGATCTCACGATCGACGTGGGTTGCCTGAAGGTTTCCGTGCGCGGCAGCGCCGGCGGCCACAACGGTGTGGCCAGCCTGCTCGAGCACGTCGGCAGCGGATTCGTCCGCTACCGGCTCGGCATCGGGGCCGCGCGACCGGCGGAGATGGACATCAAGGACTTTGTGCTCGGCAAGTTTTCACCTGAAGAATCAACCATCATAGAACAACAACTCACCACTTTCGTGGACGGCCTCCGCCTGCTGATTGACAGCGGGCCCGCCCAGGCCATGAATAGCCTCAACCGCAGAGACAGAAATGAAACCGACCAACCGTAAATACCGCGCCACCTTCATCCTCGACAACCGCGGCAAGGAAGACTCCGTCGACCAGATCATCGACGGCGTGAAGAAAGAGATCGTCGCCGTCAGCGGCGAAGTCACCGCCGTCGAGAACATCGGCCGCAAGGATTTTGCCCGCAAGACCGACAACCAGTTTCCGTCGGGCGTCTATGTGCAGATGGACTTTTCGGCCCCGGCCGGAGCGCCCGCGCAGTTGCACGAGCGCCTGCGTCTGAACGCCAACGTCTACCGCGCCCTTGTCGAGAGCGCCTGAGCGCGTTTTCGCCGTCCGCCCAACTCCCCATGGCCAACCTCAATAAAGTAATGCTGATCGGCAACCTCACGCGCGACCCGGAACTCCGGGTCACGCCGAAGGGCACCGCCATCTGCACGTTCAGCCTCGCCGTCAACCGCAAATTCAAGGACGAGAGCGGTGGCGAGCGCGAAGAGGTGACCTACGTCGACATCGAGGCGTGGGGCAAGTCAGGCGAGACTGTCTCGAAATATTGCACGAAAGGCCGCCCGCTCTTTGTCGAAGGCCGTCTCCGCCTCGACCAGTGGGAGGACAAGAACACGAAAGAAAAGCGCAGCCGCATGAAAGTCGTGCTCGAGAACTTCCAATTTCTTGGCAGCCGCGGCGACAGCCCTGTCGGCGGCGGCGAAGGTGGCGAGACTCGCTACGCGGCACCCGCATCCCGCCCGGCCGCTCCCAAGCCCGCGGCACCCGCGCCGCAGGAAAATCTCGACGAAGACGTGCCATTCTGAGCCGTCGGCGTTCCCGAATTTACTACAATAACATCAACCTAGTTTAGAACATGGCTCACAGCGAAATTCTCCTCATCAAAGCAGTCGACGGCCTCGGGGCCGAGGGCGACTTGGTCAAAGTCCGCGCCGGTTACGCGCGCAATTTCCTCCTGCCTCAGGGCAAGGCGATGCCTCTGACCCAGGCGAACCGCAAGCGCGTCGAGGCTCTCAAGAAGGCCCGCGTCACCCGCGAGTCCAAGGAACTCGAGGGTGCCACCGTGTTGTCCAAGCAGATCGAGAAGGCCGGCATCGCGATCGCTGTGAAAACGGGCGAAGGTGGCAAACTCTTCGGAGCCGTCACCGCGAACGACATTCACGAGAAGCTGGCTGCTGCCGGCATCACCGTGGAGAAGCGCCGCATCCATCTTGGCCAGCCCGTCAAGACGCTCGGCAAGCACGCCGTGAACATCAGGCTGCACGCCGACGTGACGGTTGAACTCACGTTCGACGTCGTCTCCGAAAACCCGATCGTCCCCGCCGCGGAGTAACGTCCCTGCGACGTTGCCGCCTTTGGATATGGCCCAGTCGCTCGACAGCCCAAGGCGTGCCGCGCCGGTCAGCGACCAAGCTTTCCCGGCGGCCGCTCCCGACCGTTCGCCGCCGCACAGCCGGGAAGCAGAGGAGCATGTCATCGCCTGCTGCCTGCTCGACGGCAGTGACACCGTCGCGCGCTGCCTCGAGGCCAGATTATCAGCGGAGACATTTTTTTCCCAAGCGAACCGACTGCTCTTCCAGATTATCGTCGAGCTTTATCAGAAAAGTCCGCCGGTGACGTTGGAGGTTCTCGCCGAGGAGCTGACCACGCGTCGCCAGCTCGAAGCCGTGGGTGGCTTTGCGTATCTGATGCAGGTCACGGGGAAAATCCCCACGACGGCGCACGCGGGCTACTTTATCGAAAAGGTTCGGGAGAAACACCTGTTGCGCGAGCTGATCAAGGTGGCGACCGGCGCGGTGGAACAATGTTACGGTTTCGCCGGCGGGCTCGAGGAGTTCGTCGACAAAGTGGAGCAGGACCTCTTCAAGGTCACCCAGGACCGCGTCAGTGACAGCGCGCAGGAGATCAAGGAATCGATGAAGGAGGCCAATACCGTCATCGCCAAACTGCTCATGAAAAAGGGCGAGCTGACGGGTGTCACTTCGGGCTTCAAGGATCTCGATGGATATACTTTCGGCTTTCAGCGTCAGGAAATGATCGTCGTCGCCGCGCGGCCTTCGATGGGCAAGACAAGCCTGGCACTCAACATCGCCGAGGCCGCCGCCATGCCCAAGCCCGGCCGGGCCGACCCGGTCGCAACGCTCGTGTTTTCGCTCGAAATGAGTTCGTCGCAGCTCGCCTTGCGCATGCTATGCTCGCGTGCCCGCGTGAACATCAAGCTGCTGCGAGACGGCCTCGTCAGCCGCGACGGCCGTGAGGTCGACGCCCTTGGCCAGACCGCCAAGGAATTTCAGAAAGCCCCCATCCTGATCGACGACTCCAGTAACCTCACGATCATGGAGATGCGGGCCAAGGCCCGCCGCCTGTATGCCCGAAAAAAACTCGGACTGATCATCGTCGATTATCTCCAGTTGGTGAGTGGTTCCGATGCCCGGGCACCGCGCGAACAGCAGGTCGCCGAAGTTTCCCGCGGATTAAAGGCGATGGCGAAGGAACTAGATCTCCCGGTCATTGTTCTAAGCCAGCTCAACCGTTCGTCGGAAAAGGAAAATCGCGCTCCGCGCTTGTCGGACTTGCGTGAATCCGGCTCCATCGAACAGGATGCTGACGTTGTGCTGATGCTTTCCCGCCCCAAGGATTCCGACGAAAAATTCCAAACCGCCTCCACTGCCGCCGATTTAATCATTGCCAAGCAACGCAACGGGCCGGTAGGAGAATTAAAACTAACTTTCCTTCAAGAGATTACGCGCTTTGAAAACTTCACTCCATAGCCCGGTGACCCGGGCTTTTTCAGTCATTTTCTTTTTCATGGCCGCCGTCACGGGCGTCTTCGCCCAAACTGCGGCTTCCGGCCAGCCGCCGGGACCGCCGGCAAAAATCGGCACGGTCACGGTGAAATTCGTGGGCGTGGCCAACGTCAGTGAGCAAGTCGTGCGCGCTAATATGGCGCTACGCGAAGCTGCCGACATCGACGAGGCGACGATTGATCGCGATATCCGTTCGCTCTACAAGACCGGGCTCTTCGAGTTCATCGAGGTCAAGCGCGAGGCACTCCCGGGCAATATCGTGAACCTCGTCGTCGAGGTTACTCCGAAATTCCGCGTGCTGGCGGTCAAATTCGAGGGCAATCGCGCGGTGAAGAGCTCGCGTCTGGCCAAAGAGGCCAAAACCGTGGCCAACGGCGCGCTTGACGAGCGCCAAATTAAGACCGATTCGGAAAAGATTTTCGAGTATTACCAAAAACAGGGATATAATCAGGCGCAGGTGACCTACGCGGTCGACCGTGACCGCAACACCGGTTTCGGCACCGTCACATTCAAGATCCGCGAGGGTGCCGCGGTCCGCATCAGTGCCATCAAGTTCGTCGGCAACGACCATGTGAAGACCCGCAAGCTCAAGAAGGAGATGGATACGAGTTCCTGGCACATGTTCTCTTGGCTGACGGGCGGCGGTCGATTCAAAGATGACAAATTCGAGGAGGACCTCGACAAGCTGCGCGATTACTACAAAGAGCAGGGGTTTCTGGATGTGGAACTCGCCGAAGACAAAGTTAGCTTTGATTATCCTTCCCCGAGCAAACTCGTTATCACCATCCGAGTGAAAGAAGGCCGCCGGTATCGCGTCGGCGACATCACCTTTTCAGGCAGCAAGCTTTACCCGGAAACGTTGCTCCGCCTGCTGCCGAGGCAGAAAAAAGGCATGGTTTTCGTCCCGACGAAACTCGACAAGGACGTGGAGGGAATCGAGGACTTCTACGGCCGCGAAGGGTATCTCGACACGCGGGTGCGTCTGGTGCGTAAACCCAATCTGAAGACCAACAACATCGACGTTGAATACCAAATTACCGAGAGCGAAAAATTTCAGGTTGAGTCGATTAAGATCGAGGGCAATACCAAGACCAAGAGCATCGTCATCATTCGCGAACTGGTGCTCGGTCCCGGGGACGTGTTTGATTCGGTGCGCATGAAAATCAGCAAGGCGCGTCTCGAGAACTCGCGCTTTTTCGACGACGTAAACGTCACGCCCGAGTCGACGAACATCCCCGGCCGCCGTAATTTGAAGGTCGCGCTCAAGGAAGCCCGCACGGGCAACCTGACTTTCGGGGCCGGATTCAGCTCGCTCGAAAAGGCCGTTATTTTCACCGAAATCACCCAGTCCAATTTCGATCTCTTCAACCGCCGTTCTTTCTTTCAAGGTGCCGGGCAGAAATTTCGCCTGCGCCTTCAACTCGGCTCCCAGTCGAGTGAAATCGTGCTGGCGTTTGAGGAACCGTGGCTCTTCCAGCGCGAACTCGCCCTAGGTTTCCAGATCTTCCGTTCGACTTCCGAATTCAACAGCACGTTCTACACTGAAATTCGCACCGGCGGGCAAATCTACTTGCGGAAGCGCCTTTTTGAACTCGTCGAGGGCACGCTCACTTACACCTATGAAATAGTCGACATCAAGGATGTCGCCCCGAGCGCTCCGGCGTCAATCCAGGGCCAGGCTGGCCAGTCGAAAATCTCGAAAGTTGGCTTCTCGCTTTTGCGAGATACGCGGAACAAGATTGTCAACACGACCAATGGCAATCGCATCGAGCTGATTACCGAAGTGGCCGGCGGTCCCTTGAGCGGCGACGTGAATTACTACCGTTTTGAGGCCAAGGGTTCTCAGTTCCTGCCGGTCTTCGAATTTCAAGATCAAGTCCTCGCCTTTATTGGGCGAGCGGGTGTCGTGGAGAATTTTGGCAAGAGCAAGTCGGTGCCGTTCTTCGACCAATACTTCCTCGGAGGTCCGCAGACTCTGCGCGGATTTGAATTCCGCGAGGTCGGCCCGAAAAATAGCCTCGGCGAGCCGATCGGCGGCAAGACCTATGGCTTTTTCAGTGCCGAGTATTCCTTTGACGTCGTGAAGCCCATTCGCTTTGCCGTCTTTTACGACGCCGGGTTCGTCAACCTTGATGCTTACGACTTTAACCCGCGCAACTACAACGACAACTTCGGATTCGGCTTGCGCCTGTTCGTCGCCGGTGCACCCCTGAGTCTTGATTTTGGTATTCCACTCACTTCGGATCACTTCAACAAGAAGGGGAGCCAATTTAATTTCTCCTTCGGCACCCGCTTCTAAAACAACCCTGCAAATTCTATGAATAAGATCATCCGCACCCTCGCCGGCCTGTTTACTCTCGGCGTCGTCACCACGACGTTGCAGGCACAGCCGGCCATTAAACTCGTCACGGTCGACATGATGTCGCTGTTCGACAAGCACTACAAGACGGAGGAAGCCAACGCGAAGTTCAACGACGCCGCGCAGAAGGCCCAAGAGCAGCTCGACGCACTGAACAAGAACATTCAGGCCGTTGCCGACGAATACAAGGAAATGGTAGAGCAGTCCAAGAACACCGTGCTGACGCCGGACGCGCGCACTCAGAAGGAAACCGAGGCGCAAAAGAAGATCGAGGAGTTTCAGCGTTTGCAGGCCGAGGCTCAGAATTTTCGCGCCAACACCCAGCGTTCGCTTCAGCAGCGCGTGAAGACGCACCGCGATCTCCTCCTTGAGGAGATTAGCAAGATCGTCACCGATACTGCCAAGCGCAAGAGCGCTACGCTCGTGCTGGATCGCTCGGGCCCGAACCTGCTCGGCGTTCCCTCTGTCATTTACTCCGACCCGGCCTACGACATCACCGACGAAGTGGCGGCGGAAATCAATAAGGACCGCCCGCCAGCACCAGCCGCTTCTTCCGCCGCTCCGGCCAAGCCAAACGCGGCCGCGCCACAGTTCACGGTGCCAAACGTCACTGCCAAGCCCGCCGATCCAGTGAAGAAACCGTAAGTATTCTTGCCAAGCCCTGTTCAAGCGAACAGGGCTTTTTTGTCGTTATGCAGGTCGCCTTTACCTCCGCAGAAATTTTGGCCATGGTGTCGCCGCAACGCACCGCCGGGGCCACGGCTGAAACGATCTGTGGCATCGCGGCGCTGGCTCAGGCGGGAACCGGTGACTTGTCGTTTCTCGGCAACGCCAAATACAAGTCTGAGGTCGCGGACTGCCGGGCCTCGGTGATTCTGCTGCCGTTGGATTTCAGTGGCGAACCCGCCGCGAATCAGCTTCACCTTTTCGTTGAAAACCCGTCGGTGGCGCTCGCTCGCATCTGCGCCCGCATTGAGCAACTCCTTTGGCCCAAACCGCCTGCCGGCATTCATCCCAGCTCTGTAGTCGCGCCTACGGCTAAAGTCGCTTCCACGGCCACCATTGGCCCGCTGTGCGTCATCGAGGCTGGTGCCGTGGTCGGCGCCGGTGCTTTCTTGCAGGCTTCGGTCAATGTGGGGAGCAACGCCCAGATCGGCCGCGATTGCTGGCTGCTGCCCGGCGTCGTGGTCGGTGCGGAGTGCGTGCTCGGGGCGCGCGTGCGGCTTCAGCCGGGCGTCGTCATCGGTTCCGATGGCTTTGGCTATGAATTCGTCAACGGCCGCCACGAGAAAGTGCCGCAGATCGGCACGGTCGTTATTGGTGACGACGTTGAGATCGGAGCCAATTCCACTCTCGATCGGGCCCGGTTCAGCCGGACCGTGGTGGGCGAGGGGACCAAGATCGATAATCTCGTGCAGATTGCCCACAACGTCGTCATCGGCCGGCACTGCATCCTTTGCGCCCAGGTCGGCATCTCGGGCAGCACCACGCTGGAGGACTACGTCATTCTCGGCGGCCAGGCGGGAACCGGCGGCCACATCACTTTGGGCAAGGGCAGCAAGGCCGGCGGCCGGGCTGGCATCACCTCCGATGTCCCGGCCGGTGCATATGTTAACGGCAACCCGGCCATCCCCTACATGCTGGAGCGCCGTTTGGTGGTGTTGCACCAGCGGCTGCCCGATCTCTTCAAGCGCGTCGATATTCTGGAGCAAAAAACAAAATAATCTTCCTCATGGTCCCAATCTCGTCTAGCACGCCGGGCCTATGACGGACACGCGCCTGAAGATTTTTTCCGGAACCTCCAACCGCACCCTCGCGGAGGAAATTTGCAAGAGCATCGGCGTGCCGTTGGGCGAAGCCACCGTCACCTGTTTTCCAGACGGCGAGTCTTTCGTAAAGATCAACGAGAACATCCGCGGCGCCGACGTGAACATCATTCAGTCGACCTGCCCTCCGACCAACCATCACCTGATGGAGATGCTCATCATGATCGATGCCGCCAAGCGCGCCTCGGCACATCGCATCACTGCCGTCGTTCCGTTCTACGGTTACGCGCGCCAAGATCGCAAGGACCAGCCGCGCGTGCCGATCACCGCCAAACTCGTGGCCAACCTGCTTGTGGCCGCCGGCGCGAACCGCGTGCTGACCATGGATCTCCACAGCCAGCAAATCCAGGGCTTCTTCGACATTCCTGTCGACCACCTCTACGCGTCGCCCGTTTTCTTCCAATACCTCGCGACCAAGCGCTTCAACAATCTCGTCGTCTGCTCGCCCGATGTCGGCGGCATGAAAATGGCCGCCGCCTACGCCGATGTGCTCGGGGCCACGCTCGGCATGGTCGCCAAGAAGCGCACCAGTGCGACTACCGTCGAGGCCATCAACATCGTCGGCGAAGTCAAAGGCTGCGACGTGCTCCTCGTCGACGACATCACCGAGACCGCCGGCACGCTCACCGCTGCCGCGAAGATTCTCCGCGAGCACGGGGCCACCAGCGTGCGTGCCGCCGTCAGTCATTGCGTGCTCAACGAGATCGCCTACGAACGCCTCAAGGGCGGGCTCATTGACGAGCTCATCACCACCAACTCCGTGCCGGTCGATCCGCGCGGCCTGCCCATCACCGTGCTCAACATCGCGCCGTTGCTCGGCGAGGCCATTCTCCGCATCAACAGCAACGAGAGCGTCACCAGTCTTTTTAAGATCAAGGGCTTTTGACTGGGTTGCGGAACCGGCCGGGCGCACTCAGGTCTCTCCTGTGCTTCAACTCTCTATGAAAAACCAGCTGGTTGCCTTCATCACCGCCCTCGGGCTCGGATTGTTCGCCACGAGTCTGCTTGCGGCCACCCCCGCCAAGACCGAAAACAAGAAACCGACACTGAAGATCGACACGACGCCGGTCGGCGACAGCAAGAGCGCGGTCGTCACGAGCTACGCCGATGTGCTCGAGGCCGTCCGCCACGCCGTCGTCTCGGTCTATTCGACCAAGATCGTGCGCCAGCAGGTGCCGCCCTTGCTCCGCCAGATGCTCGGCAATATTCCCGACCAGGAACGCCGCATGAGCGGCCTTGGTTCGGGCGTCATCGTTTCCTCCGACGGCTACATCCTCACCAACTATCACGTCGTCGACGAGGCCGATGAACTGAAGGTGCTCCTCAACGACGACCGCGAACTCATCGCCAAAGTCATCGGCACCGACCCCAAGACCGACGTGGCCGTGATCAAGATCGAGGCCGAAAATCTTCCCGTGGCGACGCTTGCGGACAGTGATAAACTTCGCGTCGGCGATGTGGTCTTCGCCATTGGCAATCCCCTCGGTGTTGGTCAGACCGTCACGATGGGCATCGTCTCTGCGACCAGCCGCCGGGTTGGCATCCTCGAAGACGTGGGCGGCTACGAGGATTTCATCCAGACCGATGCCGCCATCAACCGTGGCAACTCCGGCGGTGCCCTCATCGATGCCAAGGGCCGCATGGTGGGCATCAACTCCGCCATCGTCACCACGACGCAGGGCAGCATCGGCCTCGGCTTCGCTATCCCGATGAATCTCGTCCGCAGTATCATGAACAGTCTCATCGAAACCGGTTCGGTTTCGCGTGGTTATCTCGGCGTATCCACCGAGCAACTCAACGGCGAGCTCGCCGAAGCGATCGGCCTAAAGACCGACACCAAGGGCGTTGTCATCACCCAGCTCAACCCGGCAAACGGTCCTGCGGCCAAAGCGGGCCTGAAACGCGAGGACGTGATCATCGCGATCAACGACAAACCGGTGAGCTCGCGCGACGATCTCCGTCTGATGATTGCCCAACTGGCGCCCGGCACGAAGATCAAGATTTCCTATCTGCGCGGCGGCAAGGCACTCGCGGCCGAAGCCACGCTGGGGCGCGTCGAGGACGACGATGCGACGGCCGGCGACTTGCTGCCCGGCGTGACTGTCGCTCCACTGACCGAGGACATTCGCCGCGAGATGCGGATGGAGGATGGCATCGAGGGACTCGTGATCACCAACGTCGCCGAAGGCACGCGTTACGCCGAGATTTTTCCCGTCGGTGCCGTCATCGAGCAGATCAACCGCCAGCCGGTGGCTGATCTCGCCTCTGCCAAAAAAGCGCTGAAGCCCAAGGCAAAAAATATGGCGTATATTTATTTCCGCGGTGTTTTTCGCTACCTGTTTTTCACCGCGCCCTGAGTCCGGCCCTGCAATTCCCAGCCACCCAATCCCGGGTCAGCTCCCCGGTTTCGTCGCCGGAATACTTGCGAGGGCCTCCGGAACTTGGTCGGCGGGGTAGGTTGGAAAACTCAATTCGAGCAGCGAGTGGCAGGGCACGGAGAATTTCGCCTGGCCCGCACTGCGGTCGACCAGCACCGCGACGCCGACGCAGTGGCCACCCGCCTGCCTGATGATGTCGAGGCACTCCTGCACCCGCCCGCCGCGGGTGATCACGTCTTCGACGACCAAGACTTTCTCGCCGGCCGCGAGGGTGAAGCCGCGGCGCAGCACGAGCACGTTGTTTTCCTTCTCGGCAAAAATATAGCGGCATTTGGCCTGCCGCGCGACTTCCTGACCGATCACGAGCCCGCCCATGCCTGGCGCCAGCACGCTAGCAAACTCGAGCCCGCCCAGCTTCCGGTGCAGCAGCGCCCCGAGCCGTTCGACGGCGGGCATGTTCTGGCAGACCTGCGCGCATTGGAAGAAGTGTCCGCTGTGCAGGCCCGACCGGAGCACAAAATGCCCCTGCAAGAGCGCCCGTGTGCGCGTGAAAATCTCGATGACCTCCTGTTGAACAGCGTCCATGACGAAAAAACGCTGTGGCATTCACTGTGAAAAAGGAAATCATTTTTGCCAGCCACGCTCGCATGAACCTCGACAAACCCGAACTGGAAGACGACCTCGGCGACGTGCTCGAAAAAGCCGTGCGGCACGCAGGCATGATGCTTGATGTCGTGGCCCGGGCAAGCGGGGTGGAGCTCGGCCGGATCAAGGATGCGCTTGACTATCGCTCGGAGTTGACGGCAGCCGAACTCGGCGCACTGGCGCGCGTGCTGCGGCTCAACGAGGTCGGTCTCTGCGCTCTCGCGGCCGGACGTTATCCTTTGCCCGGGGTCACGGCGTTGCCGTTTTGCCTGCACCCGCTGCGCATGCCGTTCGGTGTGGGTGTGGCGAATGCCTATTTGTGCACGATACCCGGCAGCGACACCGGTGTGCTCTTTGATACCGGAGCCAGTCACGCCGAATTGCACCGGGCCTGGCCTGCCATGATCACGCGATTGGATGCCGTTTTTGTCACGCATTATGAGGCCGAACACATCGGGGGATTGTCCACGGTGCTGCGGGAGTCCGGGTCGGGGGTTTTCTACGGTCCCGCCACGGGCCGCTGGGCTCAATGCCGGGGTCTTGCGGAGGGCCAGGCAGTCGAGGCCGGGGGATTGAGAATCACGGCACTGCACACACCCGGCCATGCGCCGGAGCACAATTGCTACGTCGTCGAATTGCCCGGGCGGGAGGATGCGGGGCAAGTGCTCATTTCGGGCGATCTGATTTTCGCCGGCTCGCTGGGCGGTGGCTATTACTGCTGTCAGCGGCAGTTGAAAAATTCGCGCCGCGTGCTGGAAGGACTGCCGCCCGACACGATCATCGCGCCCGGACACGGACCGCTGACGACCGTGGGCAACGAAAGGCGCTTCAACCCCTTTCTGGTCTGAAAATGGTCGGGGCGGTCAGATTCGAACTGACGACCTCTACGTCCCGAACGTAGCGCTCTACCAGGCTAAGCTACGCCCCGACAGCTTCCGGCCTGAAGCCGGCAAAGAGCGGGTAACAAACGAGAGGGGCCGGGACGTAGCAAACAAAATCTTAGAAATTCGCGGCACCACAGGCGGTGGACTCGGCACCGGGAAAAAGCCGCGTCGGTGGACGCGGCTTGGAAGGTGGAGGGCTATTTGACCGGAGGCGGAGGGGGTGGAATGTTGGTCAGACTGCTGTCGCCGACTCTCTTGGCGACCATCTCAACCATGCGCTGAATTTCGATTTCCGCATTACGGCGGTTGATCTTTGCGAGCTCGACTTGCTTGGCCAACTCGAAGGTTTCGGTATTCAGCTTCTCCTTCCGATTGCGAAAATTGTTAATCTGTAGCTCCAAGTCGGCGGCTTCCTTGGCATATTTGTCCGTGGATGCCAAATTGCTGCTCACGTCCTTGTTG
>JANXWT010000489.1 GCA_025351035.1 Opitutia bacterium
TCCTTCACGCCCAGCCCGAGCCCGATGCCGGCCGAGCCCATTTTCATGAACGTCTCGGTGTCACTGAACAGACCGTCCTTGACGACGAGGCCGTGACCGCCCGCAAAGCTCGCGAACACGAGGTTGACGCCGACGTTGGAAAACACCGCGTAGCCGGCGGCCTTCTTGATTTTTGATTTCGCCTCGGGGTGCAGTTTGTAGAGTTCGGTGAGCACGGTGTCGCGCATGGAGCGGATTTCCGCCCGTGCGGTGGCGGGATCGGACTTGGCGTTGGCCGTCGTGCCGTCAACGAGAGCGGCGAGGAGGAGTAAGGCGGAGAAGAAGACGCGCGGGGAAGTTTTCATGACTGCGAAAATCTGGCAAGGAAGCTTGTGCATGATTCAAGCACCTGCCGCGTGAAGTTGTCGAGTGACGATTCAGGCACTTCCCGGTGCCGCCCGCGCCTCGCGCCCCCGTGGCGGCAGAACCGGCACCCGGAAAACCGACGACATCCGGCGGGATTTGAAAGCGGCGCGCAGATTTTGGCTGAGTGCGGAGCTAGCGTCGCACTCCAACTCAGTCCGCTTTCTTCGCCGGGCTCGTGGCGGTGCGCTTCACGTTCCGGTCGGTCCAGATGCGCCTCATGATTTTCCACGCGCCGCCGGCCTTGCGGAAGAGCGTGATCTCGGAAGACTCCTGCGAAGTTGTCGTCTTGCGCCCGTCCTTCGCGTAGCTCCATGTCAGCCGTCCGTTCTCGAGCGTGTAGCCCAGCTCGCCGCTGCCGCCGATTTCGAGCAGATCGATCTCGTAGTGATCGATGGTGGTCTTCGAGCCGTCGGGCGCGGGAAACCAGAAATCTGCGACCAATTTCTTCCCGACAATCGGTGCCTGGCCGCTGGGAATGATCATCATGTCCTCCGCGAGCAAACCGAGCACCTTGGTCTGATCGTCGGCCAGCCAGCCTTCGCGATAGTCGGTCATTATCTGCGTGATTCGCCTTTTGTCGTCGGCCGTGATCTCGGCGGCGCGCGCGGGTTTGGACGCACCGAGTTGCAGCAAGCAGAGCAGCACCAGCACCGAGGAACCGCGCAGAATTTTGCCGACGTCAGGAATTGTCATGGAAAGAAATGTGTATCGAAAGAAGGCCGCTGTCGAATTTCCAAATTGAAAGCCGGATTTCAGGCGCCGCGCCAAATCATTGCGACCAACCGCGTCCCGGCCGCGGTAAATCGCCCGGTGTTCAGCAACTGCGCCGCTCGCTGGGAGTCCCCGAGAGCAGCCTGACCGCACGCTCTTCCCCGCAACCGCTGGTCCTGACATTCTGCCGGCGGACAAATCGATCTGGCCAAGCGCACGGCAAATCCGATGCTGGCGCCATGACTGCGACCACCCCGCGCCAGCCGGCCACAAAGTTTATCTTTGTCACGCTCGTGATCGCGATGATGGGCGTCGGTCTGCTCATTCCCGTGTTGCCGGGCCTGATCACGCAATTCAAGGGCGGCGATGTCGCGGAAGGCTCGCATGTCTTCGGCTGGATGGTCGGCATCTTCGCGCTCATGCAGTTCATCGGCTCGCCGTTCCTCGGGGCGCTGTCCGACCGCTTCGGCCGCCGCCGCGTCATCCTGATCGCGCTCGCCGGCTCCGCCATCGACTACGTGATCATGGCCCTCGCGCCGACCCTGGCCTGGATGTTCGTGGCGCGCATCATCTCGGGTCTGACCGCGGGCGTGCTCGCCACCACCAACGCCTACATCGCCGACGTGACGCCACCCGGGAAACGCGCGCAGGCGTTCGGCCTGATCGGCGCAGCCTTCGGCCTCGGCTTCATCCTCGGCCCGGCGATCGGCGGCACGCTGGGCCAGTTCGGTCTGCGGGTGCCGTTCTGGGTCGCGGCCGGGCTCGCCGCCGTGAATTGGCTCTACGGCCTGTTCATTTTGCCCGAGTCACTCGCGCCGGAAAACCGCCGCGAGTTCTCCTGGAAGCGTGCCAACCCCGTTGGTTCGCTGCTGGCGCTCCGCCGCTTCCCGGTCGTGCTCGGGCTGACAGAAACGTATTTCATTCTCTCGACCGCGCAGATGATGCTGCAATCGGTGTGGGTGCTCTACATGGGCTACCGCTACGATTGGAACACGAGGCAAGTCGGCCTCTCCTTGGCGCTGGTCGGCGTCACGTCGATCCTCGTGCAGGCCGGCCTTGTGAAGCACATCATCGCGCGGCTCGGCGAAACGCGCGGCGTCGTCACCGGCCTGGGCATCTCGATCGCGGCGCAACTCGGCTACGGCTTCGCCACGCAGGGCTGGATGATCTACGCGCTCATCGTGGTCGGCTCGTTCGCCGGCATCGGCGGACCGGCGCTGCAATCCTACATCACGCGGCATATTCCCGCCAACGAACAGGGTGCCGTGCAAGGCGCGCTGAGCGGCCTGACGAGCGTCGCGGGCATCATCGGGCCGCCCTTCGCCGCGTGGAGCTTCAGTTGGGCCATCGCGCCCGGCAACCGCTTCCACGTTCCCGGACTGCCGTTTTTCGAAAGCGCCGTGCTCATCGCGCTCGCGTTGTTTCTCGCGATACGCAGTTTCCGGCGCGATGCGGCGGCCGTGAAGGCGGCGTGAGCAGTTGCACGCAGGGGCGCAGCAAGACTGCGCCCCTACTCAACGGCATCTCCGAGTGAGATTGCCATCGCTGCGCCAGCGCTGCGAGAATTCGCCAACCCCGCCACGCTCATGTCGCTCTCTCCACGGCTCCGCCGTCTTGCCCCGTCGTTCATTTTCCTTCCGGTTGCACTGCTCGCCGATCCCAAGCAGACGCTCGATGTGCTCTTCAAGGTCCAGCAGTTCAAGGAAACCGCCGTCGCACCCGACGGCACGCGCATGGCATGGGTCGAAACTCAGCAAAATGCCGACCGCACCGAGTCGAACAACACGACGATCTTCGTGCTCGACCCCGGCGCGCAGGAGCCGCGCCGCGTCACGGTGGGCGACGCACCCGCCGCCTGCGCCGAGGGCTCCTTGGCGTGGTCGCCCGACGGCACCCAACTGGCGTTTCTTTCCGATCGCGGGCAAACTGGCCAGTCTCAGCTCTACGTCGTGCCTGCCGCGGGCGGCGCTGCGCGCAAGCTCACGCTGCTCACCGGCCACCTCGCGCGCCCGCAATGGTCGCCCGACGACCGGACCATCGCGCTGCTCTTCGTCGCCAACGTCACGCGCGCGCTTGGCGCCGTCGAGGCCGCGGCCAAGAGTGTCGGCGAAATCAGCGAGGTCATCGACGAGCAGCGCCTCACGCTTGTCGACGTGGCCACCGGCCGGATCAGCACGATTTCTCCCGCCGACACCTTCGTCTACGAATACGACTGGACCCCCGATGGCCGGGGCTTCGTCGCGACCGCCGCCAA
>JANXWT010000494.1 GCA_025351035.1 Opitutia bacterium
AGAGATGATGACGTCGTCGGCGCGGCCGTCATGATAGAAATAGCCATCGGCATCGGTGTGCCCGCGGTCCTTGGTCGCAAACCATTCGCCGCGGCGCCAGACCTTGATCTCCCCGATCTGCAACGGCGGCGTCGGTTGCCCCGCATGGTCCTGCACTTCGATGCGCAGTCCCGGAATCGAGATTCCAAAAAAATTCATGAAGAAGGTGCCGCCGATAAGGAAGCTTACCAGAATGGCCACCATGTAGAAGCAGCCTTTGAGCGCCTGCTCCCTGCGACGCGCGTCGCTGTCTCCTTCGGTGATGGCCAGAAAGGTTGGCGCGGCCGCGAGCGGATTGATGATCGGCAGCAGCGCGACGACGGTGCCGAAGAAGATGCCCCAGAGGTGGACGACGTTGAACATGACGCGAATGGGTTAGGGCCGTCGCACCCACTTGGCGAGCCGCGAGTCACCACACGTCCACCGGGCCCTTGGGCACGGGGATCGATTCGCGGCGGAGCACGGCCGGGTCGGCCTCGTCCAACATGAATGAGGCGACAAGCGGCTCGGGCCGGTATTGCGGGCGCAGTTCGCCGTCGGTGCCGAGGAAAGGTGCGCGCCATCGCTCGTAGCTGACGAGCAGCGCCTCGAATTCGGCGCGGGTGCGGAACTGCGTGATGCCGCGCTTGAACTCCTTGGCCGGGCCGAGGCGCTTTGCATACCACGCGGCAGGCTTACGGAAAAGCCGACAGCCGTAGTCTTCGCCAAAAAACTCAATCATCAGGTCGAGATGCCGGCGCATCACTTGCACGCGGTCGGGGTAGCGGGCGTCGACGGGCAATTGTCCGGTGCGCAGGTAGTCGAGCGTCTGGCGAAAAATCCACGGATTGTAGAACGCGCCGCGGCCGATGCTCACGCCGGCGCAACCGGTTTCGGCGAACATGTGCTTTGCGGCGTCGGGCGTGGTGACGTCGCCGTTGCCGATGACGGGGATGGTTTTCACCGCCTCCACGACAGCGCGAATGCCAGCGAGGTTGACCGTGCCACTGAAGCCCTGCGCCCGCGTGCGCCCATGCACGAAGATGGCCGCCACGCCATTGTCTTCGAGCACGCGCGCGAGATCAGGCGCGGTGAGATTGTTGTCGTCCCAGCCGAGCCGCATCTTGGCGGTGATGGGGATTTTCACGGCGTCGACCATGCCGCGGACGAGCTTTGCGGTCTTGGCGAGCTCGGTCATCATCGCGGAGCCGCCGCCGATGCTGGTGACTTTCTTGACGGGGCAGCCCATGTTGATGTCGACGGACGCGATGCCCATCGATTCGACGATCAACGCGGCGTCTCGCATCTCCTCCGGCACGGCACCGAAGAGCTGCACGGCGAGAAATTTTTCCGCCGGGCACGTCTGCACGAGCTGCAGCGCACGGACGTTGCGCTCGATCAGCGAGCGCGCGTTGACGAGATCGGTGGTCACCCAGTCGAGTCCGCCGATTTCGCGCACGACGAGGCGGAAGGGCAGGTTGGTGTAGCCCGCCAGCGGTGACAGGAAAAGATTGGAGGCAAACTCGTGAGAACCGATGCGCATGGCGAGGATCAGCGCGCAGCGAGGGCGCGTTTCAGTCGGGCGCAGGCCTCGACCAGCGTGGCGCGAGGGCAGCCGAAATTGAGGCGGACGAACGCGCCCCGGGGGGCGCCGAAGGCCGTGCCATCGGACAGGCCAATGCCGTGCGCTTCGAAGAACGCGGCGGGTTGGTCGAGGCCGAGGGCGGACACGTCGAGCCACGCGAGGTAGGTCGCCTCGATGTGCGGGAGAGTGACGCCCGGCAGTTCGCGCGCGACGAAGTCGGCGAGGCAGTCGCGGTTGCCGCGCAGGTAGGCGAGCAGTTCCTGGCGCCACGGTTCGCCATCGCGGAGCACGGCCTCGGCGGCGACGAAGCCGAGGATGTTCACGTCGGGCACGATGCCGCCGTAGGGCGGCTCGAAGCGCGCGCGCAACGTGGCGTCGGGAATGATCGCGTAGGAGCAGCCGAGGCCGGGAATGTTGTAGGTCTTGCTCGGAGCCATCAACGTGATGGTGCGGGCGGCGATGGTGGGCGATAGGCTCGCGAGCGGAATGTGCGCGATGGGATCGAGGATGAGGTCGCAGTGAATCTCGTCGGAGGTGACGATGAGGTTGTGGCGTTCGCAGAAGTCGGCGACGGCTTCGAGTTCGGGGTGCGTGAAGACGCGGCCGGTCGGGTTATGCGGGTGACAGAAGGAAAATTGGCTGGCGCGTGGAGTAATTGCGTGTTCGAGCGCGGCGAAATCGATCTCCCAACGACCGTTGATCCGGGCGAGCGGAGCGGTGACGGTGCGGCGGCGCTGATTGACCGGGGCGCCAAGGAAAGGCGGATAGACCGGCGCGCAAGTGAGCACCTCGTCCCCGTCCGCGCCGAAGGCTCCGGCCGCGACGTTGAGGCCGCAGACCAGACCGGGCAGCCAGACGATCCACTCGGGTTGAATTTTCCACTGATAGTGGCGCGCGCAGTAAGCGACCACAGCTTCGGCAGTGGAGGCCGGCTCGGTGACGCCGTAGCCGAAGACGCCGTGGTCGACGCGCCGGTGCAAAGCGGCGGCGACGGCGGGCGGCGCCGCAAAATCCATATCGGCAACCCACATGGGCAGGATGTCCCGACCGGAGTATTTGTGCCACTTGCGGCTGTCGCTGTCGCGGCGGTTGATGACGGTGTCGAAATCGAAGGGCATGGCGGAGGATAAAGGGGATCAGTCAACCAACGGGACGCGTGCATGGCCACGGAAATTTTGCCCGATGACACGGAGGGACGCTCCGGACCGAAGCGGGCGATGCGCCGGTTCTTCCCGCCAAAGCCGTCACACCGGCGGACATTTTTTCTCTACCGCGCGCGGTGAAAATAATTAAGTGACCACGTGCGGCGAACTTGCGCTGCAACCCGCGTCGGCACGCGGCAGGCTGAAAGGGGAGTCGCTAGGTCAAACCAAACTGGAGACATCACCATGACACTCGTTCGCTATATCCATCCGCGCACCACCACGCTCGCGCCGGCGTTCAGCCGCACTCCGTGGCTGGGGCTGGAATCCGACATCAATCGCCTGTTCGAGACGGCTCTCGGCGATTTCAATTCGCCCGTCTTCGAGCATCGCTTCCCCGTGGATCTCTACGAGGACAAGGACAACAACTACGTGCGCGCCGAACTCCCGGGCCTCACCCGCGAGGACATCAACATCGAGATGGTCGAGGGCTACCTCACCATCAACGGCGACCGCAAGGTGACCGACGACGACGGCAAAGTGGTCGAGACCATCTCGCTGAGCCGCTCGATCTCCATTCCGGAAGCCATCGTGGCCGACAAAATCACGGCGGCCTTCGAGCACGGCATCCTCACCGTCACGCTCCCGAAGCGCGAAGAAGTGAAGCCGAAGAAAGTCACCATCGCCATCAACTGACCGGAGAAAACTTCCCATGACATTCCTGCAATCCATCGTTCCCGGTCTCTCTCGCCCGGCCCAGCCGGCCAAAGTCGAGACCGACTCCAAGCTGCGCCCCGTCCTCAACCTCCGCGAAGACGAGCACGGCTACAACCTGACGGTCTTCCTCCCCGGCGTGCCGAAGGAGAACCTCGAGATCACCGACCACGACGGCCGGTTGACCATCGCCGGCCGCCGCGCGTGGACGCAGCCGAAGGAATGGACCGCGCTCTACCGCGAGACCTCGCGCGCCAACTTCGAGTTGGTGCTCCACCACGAAGGCGACATCGACGTCGAGAAGATCAACGCCGAGCTGAAGGACGGACGGCTGCACCTGATGCTGCCGAAGGCCGAAGCCGTCAAGCCGCGCAAGATCGCGATCAACTGAGTTCCCAAGATTTAGTCCGCCGTTAGGGTAGCGGCGGACTGTTCCGGCGGCACTTCGGTGCCGCAGACAAGCCGCCGGTGAGCGCCTAGCGCCCCGGCGGTTTTGTCTGGGCGGACGCGGCGTGCGTGCCGCGGCTCAGTGCTTTTTCTCGGCGCCGGGAATCATCACCGAGGCGATGACGGAGATGGCGAGCACGCTGCCGATGATGCCGAGCGAGAGTTTGATCGGCACGTCGATATAGTGCGACGCGAGCATCTTGAGGCCGACGAAAATCAGGATGACGGCGAGGCCGACGTTCAGGTAGCGGAAGAGCTGCATGATGCCCGACACGGCGAAGTAGAGGGAGCGCAGCCCGAGAATCGCGAAGATGTTCGAGGTGAACACGACGAATTCGTTGCGCGTGATCGCGATCACGGCGGGGATTGAGTCGAGGGCGAACATCACGTCGGTCGTCTCGATGACGAGCAGCACGATGAAGAGCGGCGTGGCGTGCAGCCGACCCTGCGGTCGGACGAAGAAATTGCCGCCCTCGAAATGCGGCGTCACGGGCAGCACCCGGCGGGCGAGTTTGATGAGCGGATTCTTCTCGGGCGCAAAGCCGTCGGCCTTCTTGGGCAGGGCGAGTTTCACGCCCGTGTAGACGAGGAACGCGCCGAACAGGTAGATGATCCAGTGGAAGGCGTTGATCAGGCTGATGCCGGCGAAAATGAACAGGGCGCGCATCAGCACCGCCCCGAGGATGCCCCAGAACAGCACGCGGTGCTGATGGCGCGGCTCGACCCGGAAATACTGGAAGATGACGATGAAGACGAAAACGTTGTCGACGCTCAGGCACAACTCGACGAGGTAGCCCGTGAAAAACTCTAGCGCCGGCTGCGGCCCCAGCTTGGCGCTGACGAGCAGATTAAAACCCATCGCGAGGCTGAACCAGACGGCGCACCAAACAAGCGCCTCCTTGACCGACACCTCGTGGGAACGCCGGTTGAAGACGCCAAGGTCGAGTGCCAGCATGCAGGCGATGAACGCCAGAAAGCCGGTCCAGGCCCACCAGGGCATCGGGCTGAACATCGCGAGGGGCATCGTCATGCTCGCGCAGTGTGCGCTCGGGTGAGTCCCGGGCAAGCGGGGACTTTCGCCCATGTCGGGGCGAATTTCCAACGCGCGACCGATGATGACCCGGCGAACATTTGACAAGCGACCGCCACGGGCTTTTGGGTAAGAGGATTCGTATGAAACTGCGTTGCTATTACCTCTCGTTCCTTGGCCTTTTCCTCGCGGCTTCCGTTCGCGCCGACCAGACGGCGGCCGATCAAGCCGGGCAGCATGTGGTCGACACCGCGGCCGCGGCGGCAGTTGCCACCGGGCACGCCGCACCGCGTCCGCCGGATTTCCTCGAGCACATCGTCGACTCGGTGCTGGAGCTTTTCGATGTGCGCACCAGTGGAAACTCCGTCGCGCACTACGTCATTGCCGCACTCTTCCTCATCGGCGCGTTGCTGCTGCGCCGGGCACTGACCAACTTCGTTTTCAAATTCCTGCGCCGCCTTGCCGCCAAGACGGAGACTACGCTCGACGACAAGCTTTTCCCCGCGATGGAGGATCCGGCGGCCACGCTTGTCATGGTCACCGGCATCTTCAGCGCGCTGAAGGTGCTGAAGCTTTCGGCTACGACGGACAACGCCATCGGCTACGGCTCGACCGTCGCGTTCTCGCTCGTGTTTTTCTGGGGCCTGTTCCGCGCATTCAACGCCGTGCTCGACCACATGCACGAGATCGCCATCGAGAAACAGATGGGCGTTGCGACCTTCATGCCGTGGATCAAGAAGTCGCTCGTCGCCGTGTTCGTGGTTTTCGGCGTGCTGCTCACGATCCAGAGTCTCGGCTACAACGTCTCGACCATCCTGCAGGGCCTCGGCATTGGCGGCCTAGCCTTCGCCCTCGCCGCGCAGGACACCATTGCAAACCTCTTCGGCTCGCTCGTCGTAGCCATCGACCAGCCGTTCAAGGTCGGCGAGACGGTGAAGATCGGCACCAGCACCGGCACGGTGGAGGACATCGGCCTGCGTTCGACGAAAATCCGACTCGTCGACCGCTCACTCGTGGTCATCCCGAACAAGCTGGTGTCATCCGAGCCCATTGTGAACCTCTCGCGCTTCACCGGACGCCGGGTCGAGCAGGTGTTCAGTCTCACCTACGGCACCACGCCGGACAAAATGGAAGCGATCATCCGCGAGATTCGCCAGCTCATCGAAGGCGAAACCGGCGTCGAGGCGACCTCGGTGCATGTCTACTTTCGGGATTTCAGCGTTTCGTCGCTGGACATCTGGGCCGCCTATGTGATCAAGGACCCGGACTTCGCCAAGCACCTTGCGCTGCGGCAAAAGCTCAGCTTGGCCATCATGCACGCGGTGCAGAGACACGGGCTGTCATTTGCTTATCCGACGCAGACGGTGCACGTAGCTGCGTTGCCGGAGCGCAAAGGCTGAGGCTCAGTCAAGGGTCTGCCGATAGCGTTTCACGCCGATGCTCATCGCCACCACGACGAAGAGCAGGAGCGGCCACAGCTCCGGCGAGATCTCGGCGAGGCCGTTTCCCTTGAGCAAAATCCCGCGGACGATGCGGAGGAAATGCGTGTTGGGCAGACAGGTGCCGACCCATTGCGCCCACTCGGGCATGCCACGGAACGGGAACATAAATCCCGTGAGCAGCACCGACGGCAGGAAAAAGAAGAACGCCATTTGCACAGCCTGCAGCTGATTTTTCGCCAGCGTCGAGAACGTGATGCCGACGGCGAGGTTGGCGCCGATGAAAATCAACGCCACGGCGTAGAGCAGGGGCAGGCTCCCGATCATCGGCACATGGAAAATGAAACGCGCGGCGATCAGTATCAACGTGACTTGGATGTAGCCGACGGCGATGTAGGGCAGGATTTTCCCGACCATCACCTCAAACGGGCGCACCGGCGTCGCGAGCAGATTTTCCATCGTGCCGCGCTCGCGCTCGCGCGTGATGGCGAGACCGGTGATGATCACCATCGTCATCGTCAGCACGACGCCCATCAGACCGGGCACGATGTTATACTGCGTGATGTTCTCGGGATTGTATTGGGCATGGACGCGGAATTCGACGGGCCCGGCCCGGTCGCGCAACCGCGTGAGCGGACCGGTGAGGTCGCGGTTGAGCACTGTGTCGGCAATAGCGCGCACGGCGGAGAGCGCGGGTCCAGCCGCGGCGGGATCGCTGGCGTCGGCCTCGACGAGGATGACGGGCCGTTTGCCGCGCAGCAGCTGGCGCGAGAAATCCGCGGGGATGTTGATGACGAACTGCACGGTGCCGTGCTGGAGGAGATCCTGCGCCTCGGCCTCGGTCTCGACGTTGTCGATGAACTTGAAGTAGTCGCTGTTCCGGAGTGCACTCACGAACGTGCGCGCAAACGGTCCTTGATCCGCGGCGCGGATGACGGCGGGCAGGTGCTTCGGGTCGGAGTTGATCGCGAAGCCGAAAAGCATGAGCTGCATCAGCGGGATGCCGACCATCATCGCGAATGTCACGCGGTCGCGCTTCATCTGGATAAATTCCTTCAGCACGATGGCCCAGAGTCGGTGAAACGTGAACCGGCGGTCGCTCATGGCTGGCCTTGGGTGGCGCGGGGCTTCAGTCCGCGTCGTAGCTCCGTAGATTTGTAGTCTATTTGATTGCAAGTGTCGCCGCCGGCCGGAGCACACTGGGTGGATTTGTCATATAATAGATGACAAATCATTCGGCGCGCCGGGTGGGCGGCCGGAAAGCGCGTTGGGGTCAACGCGCTCCACCTCGGAGAAGTGACGCGGTCGCTCATTTGAAATTATCCTCCGCGGTTTCCATCAGGCTGATGAACACATCTTCGAGGCCGGAGGTGATGCGTTTCCACTCGTGCTGCGGGTCGCGCACGGCGGCGATGGCGGCGTCGAGTTGCGCGGCGTCGCGTCCGCTCACATGCAGCGTGTTGCCGAAAGCGACGAC
>JANXWT010000051.1 GCA_025351035.1 Opitutia bacterium
GCGCGTCGCGATGAAGAACGGCATGAAGACCCTTCACCAGGATTCCATGCTCAAGGTCAAGATGGGCCTCACCACGTTCGAGGAAGCCCTCTCCAACGTCCCCCCCGACATGATTCTCTGAGTCGGAGATTTTTTGGACGGAGTGCCTCTGCCAACTCGAGTTATCGGGATGTTATCGGCCCGGCCCTCCGCTACGCCACCATGGCAGCATCCGTCAACCTCTCCGTCTACAAGTTCACCCCGCGCGACGATCTCCCGGCTTTGCGCGAGCGCCTGCAACGAGTCACCCGCAACGGGCACCTGCGCGGCACGATTCTTCTGAGTCCGGAAGGCATCAACCTCTTCGTCGCCGGGACGCGCGCCAGCCTTGACGCACTCCTCGCCACGCTCCGCGCCGTGCCGGGCCTCGCCGATCTCGCACCCAAGGAAAAGTCTGAGCGCCGGGCAGCCGTTCAACCGCATGCTCGTGAAAATCAAAAAGGAGATCATCGCGTTCGGCGTCGCGGGCATCGACCCCGCGAATCATCCCACGCCCAAGCTCCCCGCGCGCACCCTCAAGCAATGGCTGGATGAAGGCCGCCCCGTCACGCTTCTCGACACGCGCAATGACTACGAGGTGCGCATGGGCACGTTTCGCGGCGCGGTGGCGGCTCGCGTCAGGCACTTCCGCGAATTTCCCGGCGCTGTGCCGCGCCTCCGGACGGAGCTCAAGGAGCAGCCCATCGTGATGTTTTGCACCGGCGGCATCCGCTGCGAGAAAGCCGGGCCGTTTATGGAGCGCGCCGGTTTCAAGAACGTGCACCAGCTCGACGGCGGCATTCTGAAATATTTCGAGGAGTGCGGCGGCGCGCACTATGACGGCGAGTGCTTCGTCTTTGACCGGCGCGTCGGCGTCGACCCGGAGCTACGCGAAACGAAGTCGGTCCTATGTTTCCATTGCCAGAGTCCGCTGACCGAATCCGAGCAAAGTAATCCACGCTACGTCCCCGACATCAGTTGCCCGCATTGCGTCGGCCTCGACCAGTCAGCCGCACCGGAAGCAAGTTTGTAACGGAATGAGCCGGCTGACTGGAACCGTGGAGCGCTTTGCTACAGCGCGCTAACCGGCCCACGTTCAGCCTTGCGCCAGTGTCTGGGCGTTGCGGACTGAATCGACGATCGTGGGCGGCACGATCTCGGGCTCGCCTTTCGACTGGTCGAAGCGCATCGAGAGCGTCTTCGACACACCGCGCTCCTGCATCGTCACGCCGTAGATCGCATCCGCCGTGGCGATGGTGCTCTTGTTGTGCGTGATGATGATGAACTGCGACTCCTGCACGAATTGCTTCAGCAGGTTCGTAAAACGGTGGATGTTCGACTCGTCGAGCGGGGCGTCGAGTTCGTCGAGCAAGCAGAACGGCGACGGCTTCACCATGTAGAGCGCGAAGAGCAGCGCGACGGCCGTCAGTGTCTTTTGTCCGCCCGAGAGCAGCGTGATGCCCTTGAGCTTGGTGCCCGGGGGCTGCGCGACGATCTCGATGCCGCTCTCGAGCGGGTCGTCGGCCGTCACCAATTCGATCTCCGCGCGGCCGCCACCGAAGAGGAGCTGGAACGTGTAGGCGAAATTTTTCCTGATCTGGTCAAACGTCACCTGAAACTGTTCGAGCGAGGTCTTGTTGATGTCCTCGATGGCCTTCAGCAACTGCGCCTTCGCGCCCGTGAGGTCGTCGCTCTGCGTCTTGAGGAATTCGTAGCGCTGCTTCAGTTCGGAATACTCCTCGATGGCGACGAGGTTGACCGGACCCATGCTGCCCAGGCGCTGCCGGAGCGCATCAACCTCGGCCTTGAGCTCGTCCCAATTCGTCTGGTCGAACGCGGCGAGGTCAGCCTCGGTTGGCTCGCCTTTCGACCCTTTGTCCTTGCGACGGCGCTTTGGCGCGGCGGCGGCCTTGGCCAGCGTGGTGTCTGGAGCGTGGAGCGCAGAGCCAGATTCCGGATTCCCTACTCTCTGCTCCTTGCTCCCTGCGGCGGCCTCGTCCTCGTCATCGAGGTCGAGGTCGCGCAGTCCCTCCGGCTCGTCGTCGGCGTGCCAGAGCAGATTCTTCCAGTCGACGCTGGCGATGTCGGTGGAGAACTCGCGGGTCATTTCCTCGCTGAGGAACTGCACCCGAGCGCCGGTCTCGGCGACCTTCACCTCGTGTCTGGATAGCTCAGTTTGCGAGGCCTCGGCTTCGGAGCGGATGTCAGCCAAACCGACTTCCAGCGCAGCAATCTCCTGCTCGACCGTGCCGAGCTCGGTGCGGGCTTTCTCCACGTTCTCCTGCGCGACGCCGAGCGTCGTCAGGATTTCCGCCGCGCGGCTTTTCTGCGTCTCGGATTCGCCTTCAAGAGCCGCCACCTGCTCGGTCCACGACTCGATCTCGATCTGGCGCTGGGCAAAGAGTTCGTCGAGCTGGTCGCGGCGGCGCGCCATCTCGCTGAGGCCGCGATCAAGCACCTCGACCTTCTGGCGGCGGTCGGCCAGCTCGAGGCGGGCCTGCGCGAGCGATTCTTTCTTCAGGTCGCGGTCGGCGCGCTTCTCGGCGATGGTCGCTTCGGTCGCCGCAATTTTCTGCTTCTGCTTGGTGACCCCCGTCTCGGCCTCGCCAAGCAGCACCTGCGCCTTGGCGTGTCGCCCGACGGCCTCGTCGTGGTCGCGCTTGAGATTGTTGAGTTCGTTCTCCATCCGGGCGAGCCGCGTGCTGGCTTCGTCGTAGGAACGCTGGGCGTTCTTCTCTTCGGTGTGGTTGGCAGCGGCGACCTGCGAGGACGCGAGGACATCCTTGCGCTTCTGTTCCAGCGCGGCCTCAGCCGAGGTGAGGGCAGCGTTGATCTGCTCGATGAGCACGCGCTGCTCGTCGTGGGCTTTTTGCTCGGTGACGACAGCCTTGCCCGTCTCGCGCAGGTCGACCTCTCGCTGGACGATGCTGTTGGCCGGCTTTTTGTGATGGCCGCCGTAAATGAGGCCGCGGCGGTCGACAAGTTCGCCCTTCGGCGTCGCCACCAGGAGGAAGCTGAACGTCAGGTTGTTCTTCCAGAAATTGAGGAACGCGCCGAGGTCGTCAGCGAGATAGCAGGCGGAGAGCAGGCTCGTCGCGGGATGCGCGGCGTCGAGATTCGCGACGGCTTCGGTGGCGGGCTTCAGTCCGGCGGGCAGGCTGGCGTTGGCCTCGGCCGAGCCACCGAGCGAAACCTGCAAGCACACGCTGCCGATTTTGTCGGTTTCGAGCTGCGCGAGAATTTTCCGTGCCGTCGCGAGGTCGGCCACGGAGATCGCTTCGACCGACGCCCCGAGCAGCGACTCGAGGGCCTTGGCGTAGTCGGCCTTCACCTCAAGACCCTGCGTGATCGGGATGAATTTCTGTTCACCCAGCGACGACGCGAGACGGCCCTGCAAGAGCGCCTTGGCCCCCTCGCCGAAACCTTCCCATTTCTCCTGCAACTGCTGGAGGAGTTTCAGGCGGGCGGACTTTTGCGCGAGATTGCGGTCGATCTCCTGCAGGCGGCGCTGGGCGTCGCGGAAATTCAGCGTGGCCTGCTGCAAGGCGGCGTGGGCCGCCTGCGCCTCGTTGTTCGAGCGGCTCTGCTCGGCGCGAGCCTCGGCGACGCGGTTGCGCACAGCGGTGAGGGCCGCGGTAGCGGTCTCGACGCTGGCGCGCACCTCGGCCAATTCGGTTGCGACTTGGTCGTGGCGGTTCTGGCTCGTGCGCGCATCGACCTCGAGGCCCGAGCTCTCCGTGCGGTGACGCGCGACAGAGCTCTCCAACTGGAGCAGGTGGAACTTGTGTTCCTGCAATTGCTGCTCGGCGCGCGACAACTCTCCGTCGAAAACGGCGAGCTCGCGGTTGCGGTCCTGGAAAACGGCATCACTGCTGCCGAGGAGCGAAAGCTGCATCTGCTTGTCCTGGGCGCCGGTGTCGACCTGCGAAGCCAGTTCCTTCAACTGCATTTCCAGCTCGGAAAGATCGTCGCGGCCTGCGGCGATGCGCTCGACGAGACCGCTGCGCTTGACCTGCGCCATGCTCGCGGCGTTCTCCGCCTGCTCTTTCTGCGAACGCAGGTCGAAGACCGCCTGCTGCGCATCCTGCACGCGTTGGTGGAGCGAGCTGCGCGCGGATTTCTTTTCGTCGAGCGAACGCGAGCGCTCCTCAAGCGAACGGCGGCGCGTGCCGGCGGCTTCGCGGAGCGTGGCGACGCGGCTCTCGAGGTCGGCGAGCACGGCGCTCAACTGCCGGTAGGAATAATTCCCCTGCGCCAGCGCGAGGTGGCGGAGGCGGAAACTGAGACGCTTGTAGCGCATCGCCTTTGCCGCCTGCCGCTTCAACGACCCGATCTGCCGCGCGACCTCGGTGACGACG
>JANXWT010000167.1 GCA_025351035.1 Opitutia bacterium
GATCTCGAAATCGTCATCCAGTCCGCCGAAGACGCCATCGAGGGGAACGATCTTTTCCAGAAACACCTCCTGCCCTACTTCGACATCGGCCAGCTGATGTTCTTCGGAAATTTTCTCCTCCTGCAGGACGACGTCGATCCGGCGCGCCGTCCCGCCGCGCTCGTGCGCCTCAAGCGTTACACCGGCCTCGCGCCCGGCTACACGCCGATGACCGAGCTCGCAAAAGCGTTTTTCAACGACGCCGCCAAAGACCCGAAGCGCATGGGTCCCTACAAGCTCCAAGTCGAGCAGGCCCTTGCCAACACCGCGCGCTACAAGAGCGGCATCCGCGACCTCTACAAGAAATACAAAATCGATGGCGCCGAGCCCGCACTCGCCGCGATGGACAAGCAGCTGGACGAATACAGCGACTGGATCCGCGCCAACGTGCTCACGCGCGCGCGCGCGGACTCCAGTTTGCCGGCCGAGATTTACGCCAACAATCTCAAAAATGTCGGTCTCGATATCACGCCGCAGCAGCTGATGCAGCGCGCGCAGGTCGCCTACATCGAATACCGCAACGAGATGAAAGTCATTGCCGCGCTCATCGCCAAGGAGCGCGGCTGGGCCGACCCCGACTACCGCGCTGTCATCCGCGCGCTGAAGAAAGACGCTCTCACCAAAGAGCAGACCGAGGCCTACTTTCACGATATCATCGGCCAGATCGAAGGCATCATCCGGCGCGAGGCCATCGTGACACTTCCCGAGCGCGCGATGCAGATGCGCCTCGGCTCCGACGCCGAGAACGCCGCGCAGCCCGCGCCGCACATGCAGCCTCCGCCCCTCGTGAACAACAAGGGCGAGCGCGGCACCTTCGTCCTTCCGGCGGGCAATCCCGAGGCGACCGGAGGGAAAAGCCAGGCCTACGACGACTTCAGCTACAAGGCCGGCGTGTGGACCATCACCGCGCATGAGGGCCGGCCCGGCCACGAACTGCAATACGCCACCATGGTCGAGCGCGGCGTCTCGCAGGCGCGCAGCATCTACGCCTTCAACAGCGTCAACATCGAGGGTTGGGCGCTCTACGCCGAGGCTGAGATGAAACCCTATGAACCGCTCGACGGACAATTGATCGCGCTGCAAGGCCGACTGCACCGCGCGGCCCGCGCTTTCCTCGACCCGATGGTCAACCTTGGCCTCATGAGCAAGGAGCGCGTCTTTGAAATCCTCACCCAGGACATCTGCCTATCCGAAGCCTACGCGCGGCAGGAGGTCGACCGCTACACCTTCCGCTCGCCCGGTCAGGCCACCGCGTATTTCTACGGCTACATCCGGCTGATGGAGCTGCGCACCGCCACCGAGATCGCACTCGGGGCCAAGTTTGACCGGCACTCCTTCAATGACTTCATCCTCAGCCAAGGGCTGCTGCCGCCGAGCCTCATGGCCAAGGCCGTGCACGAGCAGTTCGCCCCCGCGCAACTGGCGAAATAGCGCCGCTCTGCTCCGAAGGGTGGAGCACATTGACCTCAATGTCGTAGGGCTGCCGCCCGTAGCTGCACCGAACGACAACCGCATACCATAGGGCGCAGCGAGACTGCGCCCCTACACTCGCCGCGCCGGTTTCACACGTTCACCCGCCCGGCTTTTCGTTGCGCGCCGCCGCATGCGCGTGGATCGCGCCAAAATTGCCCTGCTCGCAATGGCGGACAAATCCCTCGGTCACCGACTTCAGGTCCTCCCAGCGGGCGCGGATGTTCTTCGCTTCGGTCTTGTTGATCTCGCTGTCCGCCGCCGCCACGGCGATCACCCCCAGCATGTCGGCGAATTCCTGCACGATGCTGTTCGTCGTCGGGATGAGATCGTAGGCCTGCGGTTTGACCTTGGGATTGGGGATGAAAAATCCTCCCGAGCGCTCGCACACCCACTGCGCGATCCGGGCGTCATTGGTGATTTTCAGCAACTGTTCGATGCGGTCGAGCGGGTTGTTCGCCCCGCTGCCGGTCTCGTCCTGCGGGGGTTCGGCCCATTTGTAGATGAGCGAGAGTGACAGGCCCATGTCGGCCGAGATTTGTTTGGCGCTGGTCTTCTTCAAGACCTCCTTGAGCATCTCATGCGATTGCATGGCCGCGGATGTTGCCCGCGCGGTCGGCGGACGCAATCTCCGAGCGAGGCTGCAGCCGTCCGCCGTCCTCTTTTTGGTGTCTTTTTGCGCTGCTTTCTGGCTAAAACATCCCCCTTCCCATGAACATTCACGAGTAGCAGGCCAAAGCGTTGTTCGAGAAATTCGGTGTTGCCGTGCCGAAGGGCGTTCCGGCCCGCATGCCGAGCGAGTTCGAGTCCGCCATCAAACAGCTCCCTGAGGGCGCCGTCATCGTGAAGTCCCAGATCCACGCCGGTGGGCGCGGCAAGGGCACATTCACCGATGGTTTCAAGGGCGGTGTGAAATTCGCCAAGACCCCCGCCGATGCACTCGACCATGCCAACCGGATGTTCGGCAACACGCTTGTCACCGCCCAGACCGGCCCCGCCGGCCGCAAGGTCCAGACGATCTACTTCGCGCAGGCCACCGACATCACCAAGGAATACTACCTCGCCATCCTCCTCGACCGCGTCACCTCGCGACCAGTCATCGTCGCCTCCACCGAAGGCGGCGTCGAGATCGAGAAGGTCGCGCACGATTCGCCCGAGAAGATTTTCAAAATCATCGTTGATCCGGCCGTCGGCCTCATGGGCTATCAGGCGCGCGAACTCGCGTTCAAGCTCGGCCTCAGTGGCGAATACTTCAAAAGCGCGGTGAAGCTCATCAGCGCCCTCTACACGATGTTCTGGAAAACCGATGCCTCCATGGTCGAGGTCAACCCGCTCATTACGACGCCCGACGGCAAGGTTCTTGCGCTCGATGCCAAGGTCTCCTTCGACGACAACGCGCTCTTCCGCCACCCCGAGCTCACCGCGCTCCGCGATCTCAACGAGGAAGACCCGAAGGAGATCGAGGCCTCGAAGTTCAACCTCTCCTACATCGCGCTCGACGGCAACATCGCCTGCCTCGTCAACGGTGCCGGCCTCGCCATGAGCACGATGGACATCATCAAGCATTACGGCGGCAGCCCGGCCAACTTCCTCGACGTCGGCGGCGGCGCCTCGAAAGACCAAGTGCAGGCGGCCTTCAAGATCATCCTCACCGACCCGAACGTGAAGGGCATCATGGTGAATATTTTTGGCGGCATCATGGACTGCAACACGATCGCCACCGGTGTCGTCGCCGCCGCGCGCGACCTCGGCCTCAAGATTCCGCTCGTCGTCCGCCTCGAAGGCAACAACGTCGCCGCCGGCAAGAAGACGCTCGCCGAGTCCGGCCTCACCATCCACTCCGCCGACACGATGGCCGACGCCGCGCAGAAAATCGTCAAGCTCGTGGCGTGACCCAAACTGAAGCGCAAAGACGCAAAGGCCGCCAAGACTTGCCGAAACTTTCTCCATAACTTCGCAAACCTCTCCGCCCCTTTGCGTCTTCGCGCTTAATCAACTCCACCACCACCCATGAGCATCCAAGTCAAAGAAGTCGCCTTCGTGTTCTACCCGGTCACCGACGTCGCGCGCGCGCGCAAATTCTACGAAGGCTTGCTCGGCCTGAAAGTCGGCATGCAGATCGAGTTCGGCCCCGGCCAGTGGTGGATCGAATACGACATCGCCGGCCAAGCCCTCGCGATCTCCAACGCGCTGCCTAGCACGGCGCAGTC
>JANXWT010000244.1 GCA_025351035.1 Opitutia bacterium
GCTGCTGACACACACCTAGTCACGGCCGCTGCCGGCGGCCGAACTTGCACACAAATCAGAATGAACGCTGGCGGACTCCGCCGCGCCGCAACGGCAGTGAGCCGGGCAGATTGATCTTCTGCTTCGGCTTGGCCTCGTCGACTGTCGCGCCTTCCTGCTCGAAGTCGTCACCGATCTCAAAACTGAGCTCGATCTTGCTAAGTCGGGTCATCACGTCAGCCGGGATTTTCTTACGGTCTTCCTCGGTGTTCACCGGTCCGTGAAAGGTCGTCTGGCCTTTCGCGTCTTTGACCGTGAGCGTTCGTTTGTCGTCCTCCGACTTCAGTTCGACGATTCCGTCGTCGTCGTTGTAGACGAAATTGCCCTTGGGCAAATCCAGGATGGTCGAGCCTTTGCTGTTACGGCGAATCACATGCACGGAGCCCGGGCCGCCGAGGAGGTTTCCGCGCTCACGCGAGATCATGCGCATGACGTTGTCGAGATCTCCGCGACCCATGCCGGGCAGTTGGCGCAACTGGTCGAGTCCGCGGAGTTCACCACCGGGCCCGAGATTAAAGAACTGCATGCCGCCGTCGGGGCCGCCACCGAGCGAGCGCAATGTGTCACTCACCGTCACTTCGCGCTGGCCGAGTTTGACTTTCAAAACGATTTCCTTCCCGCCGCGGTAAACGGTGAGTGCGACTTCATCGCCGTCTTTCTTGACGCGGATGAGCACACTGAGTTGGCGCGGGTCGACGAGGATCTGATCCTCGAACTTCGTAAGGATGTCATTTTCCTTGAGCGCGCTGGCGGCGGGACTGCCATCGGCCACGCGGGAAACCACGAGCCCAACATCGCGCGGCAAACCGAGTTGGGCACTCAGCGTGCGATCGACGGGGCCGGTCTCGACGCCGAGGAAGGTAACGTTTTCAATTTCGATGCGGCGCGGATCTTTGTCGACGCTGACAGTGATGCGCGGCGCGATGCGGTCGACGTGGCGAATGATCACGCCTTTCTTTTCTTCGCCGTGCGCGCCCGCGGCGAGCGTGGTCAGCAAAAGCGAAGGCAATAAATAACGGTAGGAAGTGAATTTCATAAGGCTGCTGTTAAGGGTTGAGAAATCTGCGACGAACCGGGTTTGCAAACCGACTGCCCGGTCCGCCGCAGTGATGGTTTGCAAATTCAATTCATGCTGAGCGAAGCGGGCATCACCCGGACTTCATCCCGGGGCATGCTCCATTTCAGAGAGGCGTTGCTCTTGGGATTTTTCCAGGTGTAGGTGTCGAGATAGCGGTAGCGCAGTTGGCGCGCCGGCGTGCGGTCTTCAAGATAGACGACGCCTTCGTCCTTCAAATCGTAGAGAACATTCGAGGCGCGGACCGGCCGATACTGATTGCTGGCCGACGCCGGCGTGTTCGCGGCAATCTGCGTTGGAACGGGAGTCTTCACCGCAGCGACCGGTGCGCTGGTGGAGAGCGCGGGCTGGTTCTGCAGACGGAGCACGCCAATCGTCGCAACCACGGCGATCGCCGCGGCGGCGGCAAGTGATGCACCAAACCAAGCACCCCGAATCACTTTCTTGGATTTGGCGCGCGGGGCCGGAGCCGCGAGGGTGATCACCTCGGCGGCGAATTCCGATTCGAGTCGTTGTGCTAGCTGCGCGGACGGTTGGCGAGGGCGCAGCGTCTTGAGTTCGGCTTCGAGTTCTAGGAGTTGGTCATCCATGATAGAGTGGTGTTAATTCTTTGCGCAGTGCGGTCAGTGCGTAGCGGTAGCGCGAAGCAGCTGTATTGGGTGAAATGTCGAGAGCCCCGGCGATTTGCTCAAAGGTGAGTTCCTGCCAGATCTTAAGGACGAGAACTTCGCGTTGTTCGGCGGGCAGGTGCTGCATGGCCGCCTCGATTTCGCGGCGGCGCTCGGCGGCGTCGCCCGGCTGAGGTTCAAAAAAATCATTGCGCTCCTCGAGGCCGCCGTCGGCTTTTTCTTCGCGATTGGCGCGGCGCATTTCGCGTCGCGCGAGGTCCAGCGCCGCGCGGCGGACGGAAGTAATGAGCAATGCCTGCGGATCGCCCGGCAGTTGCCGCTGAAGCCGCCAGTAACGCACGAATGCCTCCTGCACGACATCCTCTGCATCCGCGAGCGAGCGCGTCCACTGCCGCGCACATAACAGCAGCTTTGGCCCGTAGGCTTCGAACCAGTCTTTCCAAGAAATAAGTTCATGCGCGGCCTCCATCGGTTTGGGTTTCGGTCTTTGTCTAAAGAGCGCCATGAGGTCCGGAAATTGTCTGAATGCTGACAGGAATATCGATCCGGGAAAGACCCGATCCACGATCATGCCGGAAAGTAAAACGACCGTGAGTTTCCTCCCGGCTGTTCAAACCCAACAACCGCAATCCGTCCGCTTAACGACCCGTGATGCTCTTCGGGCCACTAACCCGATAGTCGAGGGCAGCGACGGCCACGAGGGCAAGCACGGCCAAGTAGCTAACGCTCGTGGTCAAGGCTGGGAGATAGTCTGCGGCATGATGGGTGTTGGCGGCAAAAGCGACGGCGCCAAGCGAGAGAATGGAGAGAGAGACTTTGATGATCATGTTGGTATTCATTGAGATTGGTTTTGTTTTGGCGGGACCTGAATTGATCCACGCGCAGAGTATACTCCCAACCTTGCAATAGTCATAATACTTAGTATCTATGTCTTCCATCGTTTTATCCTATGGAAATCTACCAGCTTCGTTACTTCTTGGCGGTGGCTGAGACCGGTAATTTTACCAAGGCCGCCACCCGTTGCTTTGTCTCCCAACCGTCGCTCAGCCAGCAGATCATCAACCTCGAAGTGGAGCTCGGGCAGAAGCTGTTCCACCGGCTCGGACGCACCATTGCCCCCACCCAAGCGGGTCAATTGCTGGTCGAAAAAACCCGCCGAATCCTCGTCGAGGTCGATAACACTCTCAGCGAACTCAAGGACGATCCCGCTGCCAAACATCGCGTCACGATCGGGGCCATCCCGACCATCGCCCCCTATCTGATGCCCAAGGTCATCGCCCGCTGCCGCATGTCCCATCCTCAACTCGAGGTTGTGACGCACGAGGATTTTTTCCCGTATCTCGTGGATTCGGTTGTTCAAGGCGAACTCGATCTCGCGCTGGTCAGTCTGCCTATCCGTGATCAGCGCGTCGTTGTGGAAATTCTGTTCAAGGAACCCCTCCAACTGGTCGTCGGGTTTACCCATCCGCTCTGCCAAAAAGAAAAAATCACGGCGCGCGACTTGCGCGATGAAACGTTCATTATGCTCGGCACTTCCAGCAGCGTGACGGCACAAATCCAGCGATTCTGCGGCGACCACAACTTCGAGCCCAAGGTCGGCCACAAATGTTCGCAGGTGCCCACAGTCAAGACACTCGTGGCGCTCGGTCTCGGCGTGGCGATTCTACCCGCGAGCACCCACGCGTCCGGTGACGAGCAAATGCTCGTCTACAAGGAAATTTCGGGCGTCGCGCCCACGCGCGAGATCGGCCTAGTGAGCCACCCGCGGCGCTACCAGAGCCGGGGCAGCGCGCAATTCATCGCGACGCTTCGCGCCACGCTGGCGCGCGACCCCATTCCTCTGCGCCCCGTGCCCGATTCCTCGCAGCCATGAGTTGCGTCCCCATCGATCATGTGACCCTCTAAACGTTCATGTCGTCCCACGGCCCATTGTCCCGTTCTGCCGAACGCGTGTTGCTTCTCACCCTGGCAGCCGTGCAGTTCACGCACATCATGGATTTCATGATCATGATGCCGCTGGGGCCGCAGTTCATGCGCGCGTTTCACATCACGCCGACCCAGTTTGGCTTTCTGGTTTCGTCCTACTTGTTCAGCGCCGGCGCGCTCGGCTTCGCGGCGGGGTTCTTCATGGACAAGTTCGACCGCAAGCGTGCACTGCTGTTTTTCTACAGCGGCTTCATCGTCGGCACGTTGTGCTGCGCGCTCGCGCCCAATTATTTCACCCTGCTCTTGGCGCGCATCGTCGCCGGCGGATTTGGCGGCGTCGCGGCGTCTGTCGTGCTCGCCATTGTGGGCGATGTGATTCCCTACGAACGCCGCGGACATGGAATGGGTGTCATCATGACAGCTTTCTCGCTCGCTTCCATCCTCGGCCTGCCGATCGGTCTGGTTCTAACCGGACAGTTCAGTTGGCACGCGCCATTCCTCCTGCTGGTCGGCCTGGGACTGGTTATCATGATTCTGGCCTGGCACACTCTGCCCTCCTTGCCCGCGCACACCCATGCAGACAACCACGAGGCGTGGGACCAGATGCGCAGCATTC
>JANXWT010000293.1 GCA_025351035.1 Opitutia bacterium
GCAATTCCGCCGCCCTGACAAGCAGCGCCCTTGCAAAATCGGCGCGTATCAGTCCGCCGCTTGACGCCCATAATTAGGCATGGCTCTGCGGTCTCAGAGAATATGCAGCTTCGGCAAGTCCTGCACATCGATGTAGCCGACCGGCCGTTTCTTCGCGTCCAGCGCAAAAAGGTCGGAAATCTTAAACTGTTGGAAAAGCTTCAGCGCCTCCACGGCGAGCACGTCGGCCGCGACAGTGCGTGGTCCGCGGGTCATGAATCCAGCCACGGGCTTTTTCAGGAAATCCGTTCCGCCCGTCAGCGCGCTGCGCCGGAAATCGCCATCGGTGAAAATGCCTGTCAGCACGCCCTTCGCGCCCGTCAGTGCCACCGCTCCGGTCTTGGCCCGGGTCATCGCAAAGATCGCCGCCTGCACCGTCGTCTTTTTTTCGGGCAAGATCGGGCACGCGTCGTCCTTGCGCATGATGTCTTTCACTCGCAGCAGGAGAGTCATGCCGAGCGTGCCGGCGGGATGAAACTTGGCGAAATCATCCCGTGTGAGTCCCCGGCTTTCCAGCAGCACCATCGCGAGGGCATCGCCGAGGGCGAGCGCCGCCGTCGTGCTCGCCGTGGGGGCCAGGGCGAGGGGACACGCCTCGCGCGGTGCGCTGTAAATCAGCCGGAAATCGGCTCCGCGCGCGATCTCACTCTCTGGCGAGCCGGTGAGCGCGACCGTTTTGAGGCCGAATTTCTCGAAGAGGGGCAACAGCTTCAGCATCTCCTCGCTGGCCCCGCTGTAGCTCAGAAGAACCGCGATGTCTCCGGCGGCGCAGAGCCCGAGATCGCCGTGCAAGGCCTGCGTCGGGTCGAGAAAGCACGAGGGCACGCCGGTGCTGTTAAAGGTGCCGGTGAGCTTCTCCGCGATGTGCGCTGATTTGCCGACGCCGGAAAAAATCAGCTTATGGCCGTCGGTGACTGCCGTTTCGACGGCGCGCACCACCGCCACGAATTCCGCGCCGAGCACCTTGGCCGTAGCAGCGAGTGCCTCGCGTTCGATCGCGAGGCAGCGGCGGGCTTGGGCGAGGATGATCTGGTCGGTGAGCGGCATCAAAAACTTGTGTTGGCGGAAAGCCGGGCCAAACGTAGCGGTCACGATTCGCCGTTCAATTCATTTCCGCCCGTGCCGCGCTTTGTCTCCCTGCCCCGTTTGTCGTTGCTCCTCCTCGCCGGGGCGCTCGCGCTCGGGCTGACCGGCTGCGGCGGCAACGACCGGCTCTCTTACGCCACCGAAGTCGACGAGCCCTATTACCGCGAAGGTCAGACGCTCCTCAAGACCGGTCGCAAACAGGAGGCGCTGTCCGCTTTCCTCAAAGTTATCGAACAACGCGGCGACGACGCACCCGAGTCGCACCTCGAGGTCGGCCTGCTTTACCTCCAGCACATCAGCGACCCGCTTGCGGCGATCTATCATTTCAAGAAATTCCTCGCGCTCCGTCCCAACAGCCCGCAGGCACCGCTCGTCCACCAGCGCATCAACGCCGCGATTCGCGAATTCGCCCGCACGCTTCCCGCGCAGCCGCTTGAGAACCAACTCCAGCGCGTTGATCTCGTCGCGACGCTCGATCGGCTCAAGCAGGAAAACGAAATCCTCAAGCAGCGGCTTGCCGACGCGCAAGCTGGCCGCGTGGACAGCACGGTGCCGAGCGGTGATCTCGCCGCCGCCACTCCCGCCATCCGTCCAGCCAGCGGCCCGGTCGCTTTCAATCTCGATACGCTGCCGGTCGTCCACACGCAGAGGCCGCCGCCGACCAGTGCTCCCGTCCGCGCCGGCAGCAAGCCAGCCGCGACGAACGCTCCGACTTCGGCTCAAAAACCCGGGACCAGCATTCCCGCCACTCGCAGCTCACGCCGCTACACCGTTCGTCCGGGCGACACTCTCGCCAAGATCAGCCAGCAAGTCTATGGCACGAAGACGAAATTCAAGGACATCTACAACGCCAACCGCGCCGTGATGAAGTCCGACGCCGACCTGAAAGTCGGCCAAGAGCTTACGATTCCCTAGAGTAGCCGGTGCTGCCGTCCGCACTGAGCGCCTGTTCGAGATCAGCAATCAGGTCGCCCGCGTCCTCGATGCCGGTCGAGAGCCGCAGCATATCAACGGGCGCGGGACTGCCGATGCCCTCGATACTGGCGCGGTGTTCGATAAGACTCTCGACGCCGCCAAGCGACGTCGCCCGTTTCCAAAGCTGCACGCGCGCGGCCACGGCGATGGCCGCCGCCTCGCCGCCTTTCACGCGGATCGACAGCATGCCACCGAAGCCGCCGCTCATCTGTTTGGCCGCGACGGTGTGATACGGGTTGCTGGGCAAACCGGGGTAGAGCACGGCTGCGACGCGCGGATGCTTGGCGAAATGCGCGGCGATCTTCTCCGCATTGCGGCACGCCGCCGGCACGCGGACGTAGAGGGTGCGCATCCCGCGCAGCAGCAGCCACGCCTCGAACGAGCCGGCCACGGCACCCATGTCGTGACGGATCGCCTTGAGGCGTTTCCAGAAATCATCGTCCTTCGCCGTCACGAGCGCGCCGGCCAGCACATCGGAGTGGCCGTTGAGATATTTTGTGGCGGCGTGCATGACGAGGTCGGCGCCGAGCGCGATGGGCTGCGAGAGCACCGGCGTGGCGGTAGTCGAATCAACGGCGAGCCGCGCGCCGGCGGCGTGCGCTACCTGCGCAGCAGCGGCAATGTCGGTGATCACCCATGTCGGGTTGGCGGGCGTCTCGATCCAGACGAGCTTGGTCTTGCCCGGTTGCATCGCGCGCGCGATGGCGGCGTTGTCGCCTGCGTCGACGAACTCGATTTTCAAACCCCACTCGGTCGCGAACGTCTGCAGCCAGTTCCGCAGGCCCCAATACATCACCTTGGGCGCGACCACATGGTCGCCCGGCTTGAGTGCCATGAAGATCGCGGTGGCCGCCGCCATGCCCGAGCTGAAAAGCATCGCGCCGGCGCCGTGTTCCAAGTGATTCAGCAAGGCCTCGGCCTGATCGTAGGCGGGATTGTCGGCACGGATGTAGGCCCGTCCGGTGCGGTATTGATTGTCCTCGTCGCGAAGGTAGGTTGTCGAATTGTGGATCGGGGGCGAGACGGCGCGGGTTTTCTCGTCGATCCAGCCGAGAGCTTGGGCGGCGGCGCTGGCGGGCTTCATTTGCTTGGGGTCCATGTGCGTAATGGAGCAGAAAGCACGCCTCCGCACAACGCCCGTGCTTGCAGGGTCGGCCTCCCCGGCGAAAATTCATCGCCACTGCGCCGGTTCGCCGCCTGAATTCCACTTTCTTCGCCATGCCCACGACCTCGCAGCGCACGTCCGTTTTCACCGAGTCGCTCATCCGCGAGATGACGCGCGTCGCGGCCCGGCACGGCGCGATCAACCTCTCGCAGGGTTTCCCCGACTTCAACCCGCCGCAGGTCATCCTTGACGCCGCCAAGGCGGAGATGGACACCGACCACCACCAATACGCCATCACGTGGGGCGCCCAGCCGTTGCGCGCCGCGCTCGCGGACAAACTTACTCGCTGCACCGGCCTCCCGTGCGATCCCGAGGCGAACCTCATCGTCACGGTCGGCGCGACCGAGGCGATGATGGTCGCAGTGATGACCGTCACCGACGTGGGCGACAAGATCGGGCTCTTCTCGCCGTTCTACGAAAACTACAGTGCCGACGCGATTCTCTCGGGCGTGACGCCGGTCTTCGCCCACCTCCATCCGCCCGACTACACGTTCGACCAAGCGAAACTGCGCCGCGTGTTCGGGAGCGGCATCAAGGCGTTCATCCTTTGCAATCCGTCGAATCCGTGCGGCAAGGTCTTCACGCGCGCCGAGCTGCTCCAGATCGCCGCGCTCGCGGAGGAGTTCGACGTGTGGATTATCACCGACGAAGTCTACGAGCACATCGTCTTTGCGCCGCACGCGCACGTGTATTTCTCCGCTCTGCCCGGCATGGCCGCGCGCACGATCATGTGCAGCTCGCTTTCGAAAACCTTCGCGATCACCGGCTGGCGGCTCGGCTACATCTACGGCGCGCCATTGATGGTCGCGCAAGGGCGCAAGGTCCACGACTTCCTCACCGTCGGCGCCGCCGCGCCGTTGCAACACGCCATCGTCGCCGGCCTGCGCCTGCCCGCGAGCTACTACGGCGAACTTGCCCGCGCCTACGCGGAGCGCCGCGATATTTTCCTGCGTTACCTTGACCAGACCGGCCTCCGCTACACCCGGCCGCAAGGCGCGTATTTCGTGATGCTCGATGTGTCGCCGTTCGGCTACGCCAACGACATCGAGTTCGCGCTCTGGATGACGACGGAAATCGGCGTCGCGCCCGTGCCGGGCTCGGTGTTCTTCCACCCCCCCGAGCATCGTTACGTGCGGCTGAATTTCGCCAAGCGCCACGCGACGCTGCACGCCGCCGGCGAGCGCCTGTTGAAACTCAAGCGCGGTTGATTCCCCATGCTGCGTCGCAATGTTCCTTCCGGCATCCACACGATTCGCGGCGTGATGGGCGTCTGCCATCTCCTCGTGGACGGACAGGGCGGGGCGGTGTTCCTCGACACCGGCCTCGTCGGCGAACCACTGCAAATGCGCCGGCTCCTGCGGCGGCTGGACATCGAGCCGCGCGCGGTGCAGGCGATCCTGCTCACCCACGGTCACCTCGACCACGCGGGCAA
>JANXWT010000315.1 GCA_025351035.1 Opitutia bacterium
CCCGTCTCGCCCTCGCCATCTTCGCGCTGGGCCTCGCCCTCCACGCTGCACTCTACCTCTGCTACTTCTGGGGCAAGTTCGACGATCCCGTCATCCGCCGGCTCAGCCTGCCCTTCAACCTTACCTTGGTGCTCGCCATCATCGTGGTTGCCGCTGAATTCGGCCGTAGTGAAAAAACTTGGCGCGTCCTCGCCGGAGTCACCGGCCTCGGCCTCTTCGCCAACTCCCTGCCGGCGATGGCGCGACACGGCTACTCGCTCGAATACTACGTTGGCCGCGAGATGGAGTGGCGCCGCGAGTTCATCGCGGCGCATCCCGAGCGCGACTATCTGTTCATTGACAACAATTCCATCATCTGGATCACGCACCTCGTCTCCGGCACTCCCGTCCGGCAGGCGCTGGATCACAAGGACAACATCGTCTTCAGTTTTCAAAACCGGATTTTCAGCAGCATCTATGCCTTTCAGCGTTTCGAAATCGACCCCGCCAGCGGCCGCCTCTCGGTGCAGAAGGACGACGACCTCGGTCCCGACTATCAGTTGGAAACCGTCTGGGAACGCCGCTTCACGCCACTCACCGTGAGTCGCATCAGTCGCGTCGTGGCGATTCGCCCCGGCCCGATGGCCGCCCGCCCGCCCGCCGCGCTGATGGAAAAAATATCCAAGGACGAATTGGAGAAAATCCGCCTCCAATACTACGACCAGTTCATCAAGCGCCTCCCCTGACCCGCCGATCCCGCGCCATTGAATCCGTTGCTCCAGTCCCTCGCGCGACTCCAGGCCCGCACGGAGCCCCGCCTCATTTTCTTCGGTCTCTCGGCGCTTGCCGCCGTTTGGTTCGGTTTCATTGGCGTATCGGTCGCGGCCGCCGATCAGATCGTGAAGCGCTCCGGCTACTACGTCATGTTGTTCACGCTGGTGCTGTGGGTCGTGGCCCTCGGCCGGCTTTGGCGCGCGCGCGCGCCTTCCGCACCGCTCCCGCGCCGGGAGCTATTTTTCGCCGGCCTTGCGGTCGCGCTGCTCACGCTGATGGCGCTCACCGCCGAGCCGTTCCGTAGCAAGGTTCTCTACGACGAATTCGTTCTTCAGGCGACGGCGTTCAACATGCATTACTTCCGCGACGTGGCCACGATGGTGCGCGGCTATGATGTTCTTGGCGTCTTTCTCTCCACCGACAACTACCTCGACAAGCGTCCGTATTTCTTCCCGTTTTTGCTGTCACTTGTGCACGATTTCACCGGTTACCGGATCGCCAACGCCTTCGCGCTCAACGCCGTGTTGCTGCCTGTTTCGCTCGGGCTTGCCTATTTCCAGGGCCGCCGTCTCGCCGGCCTGCTGGGCGGCTTCTGCGCGGTGCTTTTGCTCGGCTCGCTGCCGCTGCTCGCGCAGAACGCCACCGGATCCGGCATGGAGTTGCTCAACGTCTGCATGCTTCTGGGCGTCACTGCGCTCGCGGCCGCGTGGCTGCGTTCGCCCGACGAGACCCGTCTTTCCGCCCTCGTGCTCGGCGCCGTCCTGCTCGCGCAGACGCGCTATGAGTCGGCCCTTTACGCGGCGGCGGCGGCGGCGGTCATCCTGCTGGGTTGGTGGCGCACCCGCCGGATCGTGCTTTCCTGGCCCGCCGTGCTCGCTCCCTTGCTGCTCGTGCCTTATGCCCTGCAAAACAAAGTCCTCGCCCATTCGCCCGTGCTTTGGGAGCTGAAAGACAATCAGGACACGCGCTTCAGCACCGCTTACCTCGCCGACAACCTCCGTGGCGCCGGCAATTTCTTCTTCAGCACCACTCCCGCCTTTGCCAACTCAGTGCTTCTCTCGGTGCTCGGATTTGCCGGCCTGCTCTGGGTTTTGTGGCGGCTGGTGCGCGCCCGGCCCGCACTGCGCTTTGCCGATCCCGATCACACGGCGCTGTTCTGCTTCGGACTGTGCATGGCCGCCAACACAATCCTCATCCTGTTCTATTACTGGTCGAAACTCGACGACCCGATGGCCGCGCGTTTCAGTCTGCCTTTCTATCTGGTGCTGACTTTTGCGGCGGTGCTGCTCTGCAGCCAGCTCGACAAAAAATTCCGCGTTTTCCCGATTCTGCTCACTGGACTCTGCCTTTACACGCTGGGCGTGAGCGCCTCCCAGATCGGTTACCACCTCTACTCGCATCTCGGCACCGACGAGCTCCAATGGGAGAGCCGCTACGTCGCCTCCCGCCCACCCGGCAATCGCATTGTCATCACCAACAAGTCCACGCTGCCGTGGCTGCTCGAGAAAACTCCGTCGATCCTCATCAGCCGGGCGCGGCAAGTCGCCGACCGCCTCCAATACCAGTTGCGCGAACACACTTTCAGCGAGATCCTCGTCATCCAGTCCCTCCGTCCCACCACCGTGCAGGGCGACCACCAGCTCCTCGCGGAAGACCTGCTGCCGCCCGGGTTTCACTTGGAGCAGCTCGGCGAAAAACGCTTCGGCACCAAACTCACCCGCATCAGCCGGCTTGTCGCCATCGACGATTCCGTTCTGCCGATGCTCAAAAGCGCTGGCCCTGCCGGCGATTGATGTCTGGACTCCCCGCCGACCGTGATAACTCCGCGAGAGCATTTCGACTGGGTGGCCGGGCACGATGACCGCGCCCGCGCAGCGCAGCGCGATTTCCACGCCCAACTCCTCGCGCTCCACCGCCGCCATATCCCCGCCGGCCGCCGCGTTCTCGAATGTGGCTGCGGTGCCGGGGATCTGCTCGCCGGGCTCCAACCCGCGCGCGGGCTCGGCCTCGACTTCAGCCCGGCCATGCTCGCCAAGGCCCGCACACGCCACGGCGCGCAACCCGGCCTTGAATTTCGCGAGGCTGATGTGCAAGCCGCGCTGCCGGCCGAGCAGTTCGATCACATCGTCCTTGATTACCTCACCGGTTACCTCACTGACATCCAAGCGACGTTGCAGAATCTCCAGACCGCGGCCCATCCGCGCACGCGCCTCCACCTCACCACGCTCAACACGCTCTGGCTCGGCCCGCTGCGTCTCGCCACGAAGCTCGGCTCCGTGATGCCGCAGCCGCTGAGCAACTGGCTTTCGCACGAAGACCTTTTCAATCTGCTCGAACTCTCCGGCTGGGAAGTCGTCAATTTCGAGCGCGTGCAACTCTTCCCCTTCAACTGGCCGTTGCTCGCGCCGTTGGGCAACAGTTTCTTCGTGCGCCTGCCGCTCATCCGCCATTTTGGCATCACCCTCTCCATCACCGCCCGCCCGCGCCGCGCCTGCCCCGTCGAGGGCGACATCAGTTGCTCCGTCATCGTCCCCGCGCGCAACGAGTCGGGTAATATCCGCGCCGCGCTCGAACGCATCCCCGTGCTCGGCCGTCGCACCGAGGTCATCTTCGTCGAGGGCCACAGCCGCGACGACACCTGGGCCGTCATCGAGCGCGAGGCCGCCGCCTACCGCGGCCCGCACCTCGTGCGCGCGCTCCGGCAACCCGGCAAGGGCAAGTGGGACGCGGTCCGCGCCGGCTTTGCCATCGCTCAAGGCGATGTGCTCGTCATCCAAGACGCCGACCTCACCGCGCCGCCCGAGGATCTGCCGAAATTCTACGAGGCGCTCACGTCCGGGGCCGCCGAGTTTGTCAACGGCAGCCGCCTGGTCTACCCGATGGAG
>JANXWT010000334.1 GCA_025351035.1 Opitutia bacterium
GCTCGGTGGCGCTCATGGGGCCGATCCGGCAGGAGTTGCTTTCGGGCATCAAGAAACCGGGACAGTTCGAGCAGGTGAAGGATGCCTTGCGGAGTTTTCCAGATGTCCCCTTGCAAACGGAAGACTTCGAGACGGCCGCACAGTATTTCAACCTGTGCCGGAGCAAGGGCGTGCAGGGCTCCATGACAGACTTCCTGATCTGCGCAGTGGCGGTGCGCGGGCAGATGGAGATTTTCACCACCGACCGGGACTTCCAGCACTACCGTAAGCACCTGCCGATTGCGCTTTACGTCGGGGCGGCGGCGTAGAGTCATAGGCCATGTTCATCGACGAAACGACCATCAAGGCCAAAGCCGGCGACGGCGGCAAAGGCTGCGTGAGCTTTCGCCGCGAGAAATACGAGCCGTGGGGCGGGCCGAACGGTGGCAACGGCGGCAAGGGCGGCGACGTGCTGCTGCGCGGCGACGACGACACGAACAACCTGATCGACTTCAAATTCAAGCCGCACTGGACCGGCGAGCGCGGCGGGCACGGTCTCGGCAAGGACTGCGACGGCCACGAGGGGAAGACCGCGATTCTCCGCGTCCCGCTGGGCACGGTCGTCTACCACGCCGCGACCGGCGAGGTCGTGACGGAAATCCTCACCGACGGACAGGAGTTCATTCTCTGCAAGGGCGGCAAGGGCGGGTGGGGTAACACGCATTTCAAGTCACCGGTCAACCGCGCGCCGCGCGAGGCGTTGCCGGGCGAGCCCGGCGAGGCGGGCAACTACCGGCTCGAGTTGAAGAGCATCGCCGACATCGGCCTCGTGGGCTTTCCCAATGCGGGCAAGTCGTCACTGACGAACCTCATCACCAACGCGCGGCCGAAGACGGCAGCGTATCCGTTCACGACGCTGCACCCGCAGATCGGCATCATCGACTATGCGGCGGAATACGACCGGCTCATCATGGCCGACGTGCCGGGGCTGATTGCCGGTGCGAGCGAGAACAAGGGCCTCGGCCACCGTTTTCTCCGGCACATTGAGCGCTGCGCGCTGCTGCTCCTCATCGTCGATATCAACGGCACCGATGCACGCGACCCGCGCGACGACTACAAGCACCTGCTCAAGGAGCTCGAGCTCTACAACTCGGCGCTCCTGAAAAAACCGCGCCTTGTCGCCGCGAACAAGATGGACGAGCCTGCCGCCAAGGCGAATCTCGCGAAATTCCGGAAGCGCTACCCGAAGGCCGAGATTTTCCCGATCTCCTGTCTTTCCGAGGTCGGGGTGGCGACGCTGAAGAAAGAATTGTTAAAACGAATCAAACGCCTCCGCCGCGTGGAAAAGAAATCGCCAGCCAAGTCAGGTTGACCCAAGCTGCCCGCCTTATGTCGTCGGAACACCGGCCATTGTTGATGCGCTCCAACCGCCAGCTCGGCTCGGCGTTGATCGAGCACAATCTCGTGCAATTTGCCGATCTCGACGCGGCCAACGAGCGGCTGCTGGAACTGGCGGCGAGCTCCGACCTGCGCCAGACTTCCGTGCTCGCAATTCTCGCTTATGAGAAAAAGGTGCTGCGCGAGGAGGATGTTTTGCACCATGTGGTCGACGATCTCGGGCTCGGTGTCGTCGATTTGCGCGGCTACGAGGTGCCGGAAGGGCTGAAGCAGGGGCTCGATCTGGGCGCCTGTTGGTCGACGTGGACCGTGCCTTTCGACCAGGAGGAGGATTGTTTCTTCATGGCGACGGCCTACTACCTCAGTCCGGCGGTGCGCAGTTATTGGGAAAAGAAACTTGGCGGCACGCTGATCTGGCAGGCGACGACTCTCGAGATCATCGCCGACTATCTCGACCGCGTGCAGACCGAACGCGACGAGGCCGCCAAGAACAGCCCGCCCAAGCCCCTCCCCTGAGTCATGGCCCTCGGACGCATCCAGACGAAAATTATCAGCCGGTTGGAGGAGATGCAGAAGCTCTCCGCCGACCAGAAGAGCGCGCTCCTGCTCCGGCCGGAAGAACTGACGGGCGAACAGCTCGATCATTTGCTGCTGGCGGAACACAAGGTCACGCCGTTCCAGCTCAATCTCGCGAAGTGCCGGGCGCTCGGACTCACGCCGTTCAACGCCGCCCGCTACAAAGTGCATGGCGCGACGTTCGAGAAGATCGACCTCGAGTTTTGCCAGAAGAACCTGATTTTGCCGGTGGGGCAGGTGGGCGACTTCCTGCTCGTGGCCTTCGCGAACCCGTTCGAGACGACCGTGGCCGCCAAGATCCAGGACAAGACCGGCCAGCGCGTCATCCGCCTGCTGTCCCGCGAAGCCGACCTGCGCGAAAAACTCAAGAAGGACCAAGTGCACGAAGATGTGCAGTTCTCCGACGTGGTCGACCAGCTCGGCGCGCAGTTCAGCGACGACGACGCGGAGCTGAAGGATACCGACCTTGAGAACGAGGAATCCGCGCCGATCATCCAGCTCGCCAACCGCATCATCGAGGACGCGTATTTCGCCGGCGCCTCCGACATCCACATCGAGCCGTGGGAAAAGGAACTGGTCGTTCGCTACCGCATCGACGGCCTCACGCAGGAAAAACTTCGCCTGCCCAGCAGGGTCTCCGGCGCGCTCGTCGCTCGCCTGAAGATCATGTGCAACCTCGATATTTCCGAGCGCCGCATGCCACAGGACGGCCGCATCGTCTTCAAGCAATACACCAAGAAGAATGTCGACGTGGATCTCCGCGTCTCGACCGCGCCGCTCAATCACGGCGAGGGCATCGTGATGCGCATCCTCGACAAGCAGAAGTCCACACTGCCGCTGCCCGCGCTGGGTTTCACCGAGGAAAACCTGGCCAAATACCGCGAGTGCATCCGCCAGCCCTACGGCATGATTCTGCACTGCGGCCCGACCGGCTCCGGCAAGTCGATGACACTCTACTCGGCGCTCAACGAGATCAACACGCCCGACGTGGTCATCCGCACCGCCGAGGACCCGATCGAATACACCCTCGCCGGCATCAACCAAATGCAGATGCACCGGCAGATCGGCTTGACCTTTGCCACGGCGCTGCGCGCTTTTCTGCGGCAGGATCCCGACATTATCCTCGTCGGCGAAATCCGCGACAAGGAGACGGCGAACATCGCCGTCGAGGCCGCGCTCACGGGCCACTTGTTGATCTCCACATTGCACACGAACGACGCGCCTGGCACCGTCGCGCGCCTCACCGACATGGGCATCGAGCCGTTCATGATTTCTTCGTCGCTGATCTGCGTGTGTGCGCAGCGCCTCATGCGCCGCATCTGCAAGAGCTGCCGCCAGCCCTATGAGCCCGAGGGCCGCGAGAAGGACGTGATGCTGAGCGCCATCGGCTGGAGCGGACAGATTTTCAAACCGAACCCCGTCGGTTGCCCGAAATGCAACAGCTCCGGCTACCGCGGCCGCCTCGGCATCCACGAGCTCATGGTGATGAACGAGGAGTTGATCGAGGCGATCAACAAAGAGGCCGAGTCGGCCGAGTTGAAGCGCCTGTGCATGAAGAGCGGTATGAAAACCCTCCACCAGGACAGCGTGCTCAAGGTAAAGGAAGGCCTGACCTCCCTCGCCGAGGCGCTGAGCACGGTGCCGCAGGACATGGAGCTGCGCACGGGAGCGGTGAAGGTGTAGCCGAGCGGGCTGGTGAGTCGCAGCGGCAGGCGTCCCGTCTGCTGTTCTTAGCCGACACAATCCCGGAGGCTTATGGCATGTCGTGCGGTTAAAGGATTGGCGGCGAGCCCGGAGTGGTGCATTTTGGTTCCGTCGGTCTGTCCGAAATTTCCAATCATGAGCCTCACCTTGCGAGAAGCGGCCCGCCTCAGTGGCCGCGTCGTTTATCTGGAGATCATCACGCTGTGTCTCTCGCTGTTCTCATTGGTGGCGCTGGTGGCCGAGGTGACCCTGCCGCTCGCACCGGCTGAGCGCGAGCTGCTGCAGTATGTCGACACGCTCATCTGCGGGATCTTCCTCACGGATTTCCTCGTGCACTGGTATCTCGCACCCAACAAGCGGGTGTTCTGGAAATGGGGTTGGATCGATTTGGTCTCCAGCATACCTGAGCTGGCGTTTCTGCGCTGGGGCCGGGTCTTCCGGATCGTGCGCATCGTGCGGGCGCTGCGTTCGTTCAACGAGGTCGCCGAGCACTTTGCCTTCGACCGGGCCAAAGGCACCTTTGCCATCGTCTCGCTGGCCTCGGTGATGGCGACACTCTTCGCCACCGTCGCCGTGCTCGCGGTGGAAACCACTTCCGAGGCCAACATCCGCACCGCCGGCGACGCGCTCTGGTGGGCCTTCGCGACCGTGACGACCATCGGCTATGGAGATCGTTATCCTGTGACGGTCGCCGGTCGTTTGGTCGCAGTTGTCCTGGTGGTGTTTGGCGTAAGTTTCTTCGGCACATTCACAGCCTATCTCGCCAGCTTCTTTGTCGGCAAGGAGCAGAAGCGGGAGGAGACTGAAATCCACCGTCTCACACATGAGGTGCGCAAACTCCGCGAACAGATCGAGCAATTTGCCGGTCCGCAATCCGCGTCGCCGGCCTCGGT
>JANXWT010000368.1 GCA_025351035.1 Opitutia bacterium
CCCCGGCGAACCGCATGGTGCTCAAACGCGACGGCACCACCGTGCCGTGGGACACCGGCAAGATCACGCGGGCCATCGCCCTCGCGTTCTATGAAGTGCGCCGCGGCACGACGACGAATCCGTATCGCGACGCCGCCGAGGCACGCTTCGGTCTCGACCTCGACACGTTTCTCAGCGTGCAGGCGATCACGCGCCGCGTCGCGCGGATGGTGGAGCTTTATTACCGCGCCGGCCGGCATCCCTCCATCGAGCAAATCCAGGACACGATCGAGAAAGCCATCGCGGCCGAGGGCGAGTGGGATGTCGCGCGCGCCTTCATCATCTATCGCGAACGGCAGGCGGCGCACCGGCTCAACCAGTATGCGGAGAACGGGCTGAGCGACTACATCGCCATCGCCAAATACGCCCGCTATCGCCGCGAACTCGGCCGCCGCGAATCCTTCGGCGAGGCCGCGCGCCGCGTGATGGCGATGCACCTCCAGCATTTTCAGGACCAGCTTGCTTTGCGCGTGCCGCTGCCCGGCGACGATTCGCCCGTCGACCCGGCCGACCGCCGTCTGCTCGGCGAATGGCTCTGCGGTGGCACGCTCAACGACGCCATCCAGCGCGCTTTCGGCAGCGTGGCGCAGAAACGCGTGCTGCCCTCGATGCGCTCGCTGCAATTCGGCGGTGAGGCCATCCTCCGCAACCACGCGCGGCTCTTCAACTGCTCGTTCAGTTGCGCCGACCGCGTGGAATTCTTCCGCGAGTATTTCTTCCTCCTGCTCGCCGGCACGGGATGCGGCTTTTCGGTGCAACGCCACCACATCGACCGTCTGCCCGCGCTGCCGGTGCGAGCACCGGAAGTTGAACTGCCGGTTGAACACCACGCTATCACCGACACCATCGAGGGCTGGGCCGACGCGCTGCATCTGCTTTTCCGCAGCCACCTCGAGGGCTACAAAGCGGAGTTCAACTACTCGGCGATCCGGCCGCGCGGCAGCATGCTGAAAACCTCTGGTGGCAAGGCGCCCGGCCACCTGCCGCTCAAGCAGGCGCTGCTCGATGTCGAGGCCGTGCTCCTCGACGCCGCCGGCCGCCGGCTCCGTCCCATCGAGGTTTACGACATTTGCATGTTCATCGCGCGCTCTGTGCTCAGTGGCGGCATCCGCCGCTCGGCCACGATCTGCCTGTTCTCGCCCGATGACGGCGAGATGATGGCCGCGAAGACGGGCCACTGGTTCGAGAAAAACCCGCAGCGCTCCGCGTCGAACAACTCCGCCGTGCTTCCGCGCGCGCTGCCCGACGACGCGCAGTTCCAAAGACTCTTCCACGCGCAAAAGGAATACGGCGAGCCCGGTTTCTACTTCGCCGATCATCCCGACTACGGCTGCAATCCTTGCTGCGAGATCGGCCTGCACCCGGTCATCGAGGGGAAACTCGACGCGACCGAAGCAGCGCGGTTGCGCGCGCTCGGCTACGAGGGCGAACTCATGCCCGACACGCGCCTCTCCGGCTGGCAGATGTGCAATCTCAGCACGATCAACGGCGCCGTGTTGCAGACGCCGCAGGATTTCCACATCGCGTGCATCCAGGCCGCCGTCCTCGGCACACTGCAGGCCGCCTACACCGACATCCCGTATCTCGGGCCCGTCACGCGCTACCTCAACGAGCGCGACGCGCTGCTCGGCGTCTCCGTCTGCGGGTTCATGGACAACCCCGAAATCCTCTTCAACGCCGACGTGCTCCGGCGCGGCGCGCTGCTCTGCCGCGCGGCGAACCAACTCATCGCGCAGGTGCTCGGCATCCGCCCGGCCGTGCGCGTGACGTGCGTGAAGCCCGAGGGCACGGCGTCGCTGCTGCTCGGCGCGGCATCGGGCATCCACCCGCACCACGCGCGCCACTACTTCCGCCGCGTGCAGGCCAGCCGCCGCGATCCCGTCTACCGGCATTTCGCCGCCGCCAACCCGCACCTGACCGAGCCGTCCGTCTACCGGCCTGAAGTCGACGACGTCATCACGTTTCCTGTCGAGGCGCCGCCGCACGCCATCCTGCGCGACGAGATCGGCGCGACCGAGTTCCTGCGCTTCGTGCAATTCGTGCAGCACAACTGGGTGCTCAACGGCGAAGCCGGGGTGACGCGTTCGCCCGGCCTGCACCACAACGTCTCCAACACCTGCACGGTGAAGGCCGACGAGTGGGACGCCGTCGCACGCTTCATCTGGGACAATCGCGACAGTTTCACCGGCGTCGCGCTGCTCGGCTACGAAGGCGACAAGCGCTACGCGCAGGCCCCGCGCGAAACCGTGCTGACCGACGACGACGCGGCGAAATGGAACCGCCTGCGCTACGAGCCCGTGAGCTACACCCGCCTCGAAGAGCAGTCCGACGAGACCGCGTTGAAGGACGTCGTCGCCTGCGCCGGCGGCACGTGCGAGCTGCACTGAGCTCACGGCGGCATTCGCGGAAAGTGTAACGCCTTACGTTACACCATCACGGTGCGCCAGAGGGAAGTGTCACTTATTATATGACACTTTCGCTGGGACGAGAGGTAGTGGCGCGTATTTCAAACCGCCGTCACGGCGCTTTGTTCATTTCAGCTGTAGCGCACGAATCGTCGCTGATTGTTTCTGAAAATCCGAGACGACAACTACAATCGTCTGTGAATGTCCGCTGTCCTTTTTCTTCTTCGGTGCAGGCTTCACAATGAGGGTTTCCGGGGTTTCAGGATGCAAGCGATCTAACAATACAACTTCACCGTTCTTCCTGACCGTCTGGAGCAAGTAACGACCGTCAGCAGAAGCCGGCTCCCGTTTGCTAACGGAAAACTCCTGCCAGAAATATTCATGTGTGAATGCCTGAAGCTCGACGACTTCTTCTTTCTTTTGCTCCGCCGCGGGACACAAGCCGAAGCTACCAACGGCTATCGATAGCAAAGAAATGAATCAGGGGGAGTTGCATCGCAGGAATTCTTTAGCCCAACAATGTGATTCGCCTCGAATAGGTTGAGCTTTCCCAAGTGAAATCATCGGGAGAAATGAAGCAGACCAGTGCCGGAGAATCAAACGTCGAGTTGGCCGGCCTTGGTGGAACCGCGTGCAGTCGAGCGGCACCAGGCAAAGTGTCATCTATTGGATGACACTTCACGAAAGCGACGCTTGGCAAAATCGGACCGCTACGCCCTTATCCGGGCTCGCCTGTCGGGGCTGCGTTGATTAACAGTCCCGCATGAATCGCCTGACTGTGTTGAGTGTGTTCCTAGGCAGCGCCGTCCTGAGCCAAGCGGCTTGGTTCAAGGGCAACACTCACACCCACACGATCAATTCCGACGGCAACGCCACGCCCGATGTTGTCGCGCGTTGGTATCGCGAGAACGGTTACCAGTTCGTCGTCATCACCGACCACGAATATCTGACCGATGTCGCGCCGCTCAACGCGCTCTTTGGTCGCGAGGGACAGTTCTTCGTGATGGCCGGGCAGGAGGTCAGCCAACACCTCGGCAAGTCCCGCGATCCGCGCGATCCGACCAACCGCCCCAGCTGCCACGTCAACGCGATCAACAGCCGGCGCGTCGTCGTGCCGATCGGCGGCACGGCGGGCAAGTCCTTCGGGTTCGCACCGCCCGAGATGACCATGGCCGAAACCTACGCCCGCAACATCGCCGAGATCCGCGCCGCGGGCGGTCTCGCTCAAGTCAATCATCCCAATTGGAAATGGTCCGTTCATCTCGATGATCTGCTCGGTCTCCCCAACGACACTTTGTTCGAGATCTGGAACGGCCATCCCGCGATCAACAATCTCGGCGGCACGGATGACGACGGGAATGCCGCGCCGTCCTCCGAGGCGTTGTGGGACAGTCTCCTCTCGAAAGGAAAACGACTCTGGGGTGTCGCGGCCGACGACAGCCACTATTTTTATCACCTCGACGAAATCAAAGGCCCCAAGCCCGGCCAAGCGTGGGTCGTCGTGCGTGCCGACGCGCTGACGGCGGAGAACATTACCGCCGCGCTGGCGAAGGGGGAATTCTACTCTTCGACGGGCGTGGTCCTCGACGAGGTGACCGCGTCGGCCACCGGAGTGTCGTTGCGGATCAAAGGCGAGGCGTCGGGCGCGCGCTTCCGCACGCAGTTCATCGGCCGGGAAGGCCGCGTGTTGGCGGAGAGCGCGGGATTGCATCCGCACTACGAGTTCAAGGGCGACGAGGGCTACATCCGCGCGCACCTCACCGACTCGAACGGTCTCCAAGCGTGGACCCAGCCCATCTTCGTCAGCCACCGATGATGCGCGGTCGTCAGATCAGGTGGCCGCTGTCGCCAGCACCAAGCGCAGTATCATCCATCAGTTGACACTGGCCCGGGTGACGGCGGTCAGTGGTGGAGTGTCGCGCGCACGAGAGAGTCGTCGCCATCGTTCGGCGCGGGTTTGAGGCCGAGCACGGCACAGAGCAGATTGTAGACATGGATGTTGTCCACCTGGTCAAGAGTAGTGCGGGATTTGAAAGCGGGGCCGTGGGCAAGAAAGAGCGCACCCATGTTGGGCGTGGCATTGTCCCAGCCGTGGTTCCCCTTGGGAAAAGTGGTGGCGCGCACGGGCCAGCCGGCCCGCTGCTCGATGGACCACTGGTCATCGGCGACGAGCATGACGGCGGGGATGCGGTCGTTGCCCGCATAATGGAAGCGAGCGGGCATTTCATCCCGCAGAAAAACCTGCAAGTGGGGGATAGCCTTGGCGCGAATGGCAGTCGCCAGTTCCGCCGCCGTGCGCGTGCCGGGCTTGGGGCGCACGCCGGCGTAGGGGCCGGTGGTCTCGACCTCGATGGTGCTCATCGCGACGAGGTCATCGAGGAAGATCACTCGATCCGGGGAGGTGGGGGACATGCCGTGGTCGGAAACGATGATGAGGTTGATGCTCTCCTGCAGGCCGAGCCGGCCCAAGCCGTCGAGCAACCGGGCGACGCCCGCGTCAACTTCGGTGATCGATGGCTGCAGGTCCGGCGAGTCGGGTCCGTATTTGTGGCCGGCAGTATCCACGGCGCTGAAATACAGCGTTGCCAGCTGAGGGCGTTCAGCGGCGGGGACATTGAGCCACTGCAGCAGCCCGTCCACCCGGTCACTGGAAGGAGTCTTGTCGTTGAAAGGCAGCCAGCGGGAAGGCCGCACGACGTGGTGAGCGGCTTCGGAACCGGGCCAGAAGTAACACGCGCTGCGCACGCCTTGCCGTTCGGCGGTAATCCACACCGGTTCACCGCCCCACCATTTCTCGTCGGTATTGGACGCGGATTTACTCATGCCGAAAGTCTCGCCGCTGGCTGGATCATAGAACCAGTTGCCGACGACACCGTGGTGCGCGGGGTAGAGGCCGGTGACGAGCGTGTAGTGGTTGGGGAATGTTTTGGTCGGATAGGACGGGGTCAACGTCCGCGCATGCACCCCTTCGCGCGCCAAGCGCTGCAACGTGGGGGCGGAGTAGCGCTGGAGGTAGTCCCAGCGGAAACCGTCAATGGAGATCAAAATCACCGGCCCGGTGGCGGTTGGTGGCAGCAACCGGGTCGCGCAAGAAACCAGTCCGAGGATCGCGCCAAGCAAAGCCAGGGCAGGGGAAATCCGGTTCATCGCGCGAGGGCCGCTTTGACGAGGCGGTCGTCGCCGTCGTTCGGCGAGGGTTTCACGCCGAGGACGGCACAGAGCAGGTTGTAGAGGTGGATGTTTTCCACGTCGGGAATTTCGACGCCGCGCTGGAACGCCGGGCCGCTCGCGATGAAGAGCGCACCCATGTTCGGCGTGGCGGGATCCCAGCCGTGGTTGCTGCGGTTATAGGTGGGAGCGAATTTCATCCAACCCACCTTGCTCTCGATGTTCCAGTGTTCGTCGGCGATCAGCACGACGGGCGGAATGCGCGGATTGTCGCGGTAGTGCAACCGGGCCGGGACTTCCTCGCGCAGGTAGACCCCGAGGTGCGGCACCTGCTTCGCCCGAATGCGTGCGACGAGGCCCGCGGCATCACCGTCCAGCGGGCGCACGCCGCCGTTGGGTCCAACGGATTCCACCTGCACTTTGGAGACATCCATCAAGTCCTCCAGAAATATTACCCGGTCCGCGCTTTGTTCCGAGTGCCCGTGGTCGGAGACGATCACGAGATCGGTCCGGTCGCGCAATCCGCGGGCGGTTAGGCCGGCAAGCAGCCGCGCGACGGCCTCGTCTGCCTCCTGGACGGCGGCAGCAGTCTCGGGGGCATCCGGACCGAACCGATGCCCAACCACGTCGACCACATCGAGGTAAAGCGCGCAGAAACGCGGGCGGCTCGCCGCCGGCTGGTCAAGCCACGCGAGGATTTGGTCCACGCGGCGGGCGGAGCCGACTTTGCCATCAAAGGGCAGGCTGAAATTCGGGCGGGTTCCATGAATTTCCGCATCGCCGCCCGGCCAGAACAAGCTGGCACTGCGCACGCCGTGTTTTTCGGCGGTGATCCACACGGGTTCGCCCTGCTGCCACCAACGCGGATCAGCGTTGTCCGTCAGCAGGTTCTTGTTGAATGAGGCCCGCAGGGTCGGGTCGTAGAAATAATTTGAGACGATGCCGTGGTGTTCTGGGCGCAGACCGGTGACGAGCGTGTAGTGGTTCGGAAAAGTCTTGGATGGGAAACTCGGGGTTAAGCGTGTCGCATGCACGCCGCCGGCTGCGAGCTGGCGCAGCGTGGGCGCGGCAAATTTCTGCAGAAAATCCCAGCGGAAACCGTCGATCGAGATGAGAATCACCGGATCCGAAGTGGCGGCGGGCTGCACGGGACCGGTGCAGGAGGCCAGCAGCAGGGTCGTGAGAAACAGGCTGAGAGCGGTGTTGCGGCGCTTCATGGGCGACGAAGGTCGCAAAGAAGTCGGCGCAGGGGAAGATTTTCTTGGCCTGCGGCGCTTTCTCGGCGTGAATCGGACTATGACCGAAATTGAACGCCTGACGCGACTCGAAGAGCGCTATGTGCATCTGCAGCGCCACGTGGGCGAACAGGACAAGGCGATGCTCGAGTTCGCCGAGGAACTCGCGAAGCTGCGGCAGGAGCTGGCCATACTGCGCGTTCAACGCGCGGCGTCATCCGAAGGCGAGGAATCGCGCGAGGACGAACGCCCGCCGCACTACTGAGCGTTCAGCACGGATGGCAATGTCATCTATTATATGACATTGGCTCGGGTGTCACCAGGCGCAGATGTCGGCGCGGGTCCAGACACGGCAAAGTCGATCGCCGGGCAAGAATACCCGGCCTCGCGCAACGTCGCGGAATTGTCCGCACCGGCTGTTCGCTCAGAACAGCGCCGTGATCTCGACGTGCTGACCCGGCTCCATGGTGATCTCGCCGGTCAGACCTGTGGTTTCGTCGTTCTTGTAGAGCTTGGCGCGGATCGGCGCGGTGGCGTCGTGCGTGGCCCAGCCCCATTTGCCGATCGAGACGAATTGCATGGGCACGCCTTTGTCCCAACTCAGGCCAGGACCGTCGCCGCGGATGAAAAGCTTGTTGCCGATGCCGATGTAGGCGGTCGCGAGCAGACGCGTGGCGCCATCGGACGAGGCGGAGGATTCGGCGGGTGCGGCGGAGCCGGACGCGGAATCGTCGGCGGAAGCAATCGTCGGTTCGAGTTCGGTCGCAGCGGCGGGTGCGGGCTCCACGACCATGGGTGCGGTTGTGTCGGTCAACGCGGGCTCATCGGCTTTCGGTTTGCGGGGCGCGCGCGGCTTTTTCGGTTTGGGTTCCTCGACGACGGGCGTGGTCGCAACTTCCGTGGCTGGCGCGGCCGGGGCAACTTCGGGCGCAACAGACTTGGCGATTGTTTCCGCGACCGGTTCGGCGGCGGGCTCGTGCTTTGGCGCAGTCGCCGCGTGGCGGATGCTACTCCCGATCTGGTGGAGTTCCGCGATCTTGGCGTCGAGCGCCAAGGTGGCGGCAATAAATTTCTCCTCGGTCCTCTGGAGTGCCGCTTCGGCGGCGGTGAACTGCTTGCGCGTGGCGACCTCAAAGGCGGTCCAGTCAACGGTGGCCTTGTGAATCTTTTCGGCGGCAGCTTTCAACTGCGTGCTGTCGGCGGCGCGGAGGTCGGTGACTTCCTGTTCGAGGGCCTCGTGGTCGTTCTCCTCTTTTTCGGCGAGAGCCTCGTTGAACTCCGCGAGTTTTTCCTGCATGCGGTAGGGCAAGGTCTCGGCGGCGTGCGCGGATTTGTGCGCGGCTTCCTCGACGGACTTGATCTGCGCGGCGGCGCGCGTGAGCGATTCGGTGGCGACGTGCAGACGCTTGACCTGGAGCTCCATCAGGTCGTGGCGCTCCTTGGTGGCCTCGCGTTCGTCGGCGAAGGCGTCGGCGAGAAAGGGCGCGACGCCAAGCGCGGCCGCGACGATGACGCAGCAAGCGATGGTGACGACCATGCCGGTCGAAAGTGGTTGCGGGCCGTATTTGGCGAGGAGGAACGCGGTCGCGAGCAGCGCGACGTCACCGAGGATAAAGGGCAGTTTGTTCAGGCGGGGATTCATAAGCGTTGCGCGCGTGATTCTTTTCGTGTGGCGGAGCGGGTTTCTCAAGGCAAAACAGCCTTGAGCACCCGGGCGCGGCCAGCATCCTGCGACCATGCCCGTAAACTTTCCCCACTTCGTGCGCGTTGACCGGGACCAGCGCGGCGGGGTCGGCCACTACGTCGTGCATGCGCACGATCCGCGGTTCGCGCTGGAGCTGGCCCCTGATGGCGACGCGCCCGACGGGCTGGGCCGCGGGGTGATCAAGCGGCTTTGCGTGCCGAACTCGTGGGCCGGTGACTACGGTCGCTACGCCAAGCTGCTCGCGAAGGCGCAGGAATTTTTCGCGCAGTCGGGGGAACCGCTGGCGAGCACCCGGGGACGGTAGGGCACGCCGGTCCGGCGCGCCGGCTTCGCCGTGGACCAGCAAGTCCGCCCTACCGGGTGAGCGCGCGCCAGGTCATGCCCACGAGCGAAATGAGCATGCCGACGCGGATGGAGCCTTCAAAGGTGAGGATGACCAGCACCCATTTCAACCCGCTCGTGCTGCGCAGGGCATAGCCGATGGCAGTGGTAAGGAGCAGCACGACGCCTTGCGCGCGGCCGAGCGGGTGCAGGAGGAGCGTCGCCATCCAGACGTAGTAGGCGATGAGACCGCCGGCCCACGTGGCGGCCATCCAGTCCTTCATCGGGAGTTCGCGCGGGTCGGCGTTCACCTTGATCTGCTTGATGCCAAGGTAGCGCTCGCTGACGACCAGATGCCACAGCTCAAAGAGGAGGAAGAGCGGCGCGAGCAGGGCGAACGGATTCACGGAGGCAGCTTTGGCGAACGCAGTGTTGTCGCCAAGAGTTTATCGCGGGAATGCGACGAGCTTCTCCCCGCGGTCGGGGAAAAACACGAGCGTGACCTCGTGCGCGCCGTCGCGCACGCGCACGGAGTTGAGCTGGTCGCGGAACCCGTCGCCGAGCACGGCGTGCAAAATGCGCGCGCCGTCCGCACCGCCGGGCAGCGGCATCTCGAAGTAAAGCCAGAGGTGGTTCTCCGCTTCCTTGAGTTTGTGGCCGATGAACGCGAGCGGTTGCGCCGTGCCGTCGCGTGACTTCACAGTGAAAGTTTTGGCGAGGTAGCCGGCGCAGAGCGCGGCGAGCTCGGTCTGGGGGGTTTTCTCGAGGGAAATGCGGCGACCGGCCTGCTCGGTGAGCTTCCCCTCGAAGTCATCGGCGAACACCTTCAACGCGACCTCGAGCTTGCCGGTGTCGCGGTTGAAGTCGGCTTCGGCGTGCGAGACATGGAGCGGGTGGGCCGAGGCGAGGCGCGGGAGCAGG
>JANXWT010000389.1 GCA_025351035.1 Opitutia bacterium
GGCGACGATCTCGCTGGTCTTGTAGGTGAGGCCGTCGGTCTTGCAGATGCCGCGGATGGCGGGGTTGGCGTAGGCGGCGCGCAGGAGCATGCCGAGCTGGCCGCAACCGTAGATGCCCTCGTCGTTGATTTCGGCGACGGCGATGTGCTTGTAGCGCGCGAACGTTTCGGCAAGGCCGTGCGGCAGCGGGTTGAGATGGCGGAGGTGCATGTGTGCGACCTTCATCGGTGCATCACCAGAGCGGAGACGCATGACGGCTTCGCGGATCGGGCCGTAGGTGCAACCCCAGCCGACGACGAGCGTGTCGCCGGATTCGTCGCCGTAAAGTTCGGGCGCCGGGAGCGAGGCGGCGAGCTTCTTGATTTTCTCGCGGCGCTTCGCGTTCATCTTCGTGTGCATCGCGGGGCTGCCGGTCGGATGGCCGAGTTCGTCGTGTTCGAGGCCGGTGACGGTCGGGTATTTGCCGGAGAGCATCTTCGTGCCCGGGGGCGCGTGGCGCGAAATGCCGTCGAAGGGATACGGTTTGAAATCGGCGGGGCGGGGCGTGAGGTCGGGCTTCACGGTCACCATGTGTTTCGCTAGATCGGGTTCCTCGAAAGCCTCGATGCGGGTCGCGATGGCTTGGTCGCTGAGGATGATGACGGGCGTGCGGTATTCGAGAGCGATGCGGCCGGCTTCGAGCGCGATGTAGAAACAGTCCTCGACGTTCTTCGGCGAGAGCACGACGCGCGGGTTGTCGCCGTGGCTGCCGTAGATCGCCTGCATGAGATCGCTCTGTTCAACGCTCGTCGGCATGCCGGTCGAGGGTCCGCCGCGCTGGACGTTGATGACGATGAGGGGGAGTTCGGCCATGCCAGCCCAGCCGAGCGCTTCCATTTTTAGAGAGAGGCCGGGGCCGGAACTGCCGGTGACAGCGAGGTGGCCGCCGTAAGCGAAGCCGAGGGCGTGCGAGATCGCGGCGATCTCGTCTTCGGCCTGCACGAACAGGCCGCCGTAGCGCGTGAGCTCCGTGCGGAGAACTTCCATGATCGAGGACCACGGCGTGATCGGATACGCGGCACCATAGCGGACGCCGGCCGCAAGCAGGCCGTAGGTCAGCGCAGTGTTGCCGTCGGTGGTGACGGTCGGTCGGTCTTGCTGTTGCGGCGCGCCTTGGGTGAAGCGATAGAGGTGACCAAGGAGATTCTCGACCGGATGCGCGTAGCCGGAATCGAACGCCATCAGAGCGGCGCGCGCGGCGTCGTCGCCTTTGCCGCCGATGCGTTCTTGGATGAGCTTGCGGAGTTTTTCGAGATTAAGGTCGAAGATGCGGGCAATGAGGCCGAGGACGAAAATGTTTTTGCCCTTGTCCTTGCTGGTGCCGCCGGCGGCTTCGATGGTCGCGGAAGTGATGGCGATGCCGACGTTGGTGAAGCGCTTGTCGTCGGGGTTGGGTTTGACGTGATCGGTGTCGTAGATGAGCACGCCGCCGGGCTTAAGGGAGTTGATGTGCGCGTCGTAGCTGTGCTGGTAGAAAGCCACGAGAAAGTCCGCCTGGTCGCCCGAGGTAAGGATCTCGCCGGAGCCCATGCGGACTTGGAAAATCGACGGGCCGCCGGAGATGGTCGACGGGATCGTCATGAACGTCATGACCTCCTGTTCGCTGCGGCCGGCGAGCCGGGCGAGGAAGCCGCCGATCGACTGGATGCCGTCTTGGGAGTTACCTGCGAGACGGATGACAACGTCGGGCAGCAGCGTGTGGGAAACAGGGGCCGGGGGCGTCGCGGAGGGAGCGCTGCCGGTCACGGGTGAGTTTGGGCTGACCATAGGAGGATATGATGTCAGGGCCGGGGCGTGATGTCCCGGCCGGGTTTGAGATTAGTTACGCATATCTTGCCATCGGGCAAGGAGACTCACGCTCCGGACGGATATTTTTTTACGCCCGGCCCGGCCCAAAGTGCTCCCGTGCAGCGGCCGGCGGCGCGGGCGGAAGTGCGGCTTGCATGCGCGTGCCGCATCACGCACGTTGAGCCGCTTATGGCTCTGCTCAACCTGCTTGATGTCAGCCTCCACTTCGGTGGTCCGGCGATCTTGGAAAAGATCAATTTCCAGATCGATCCGGGCGAGCGCGTCTGCCTGCTCGGGCGCAACGGCGCGGGCAAATCGACCCTGATGAAGGTCATCGCGGGCGAGATGGAGCCCGACAACGGCAATGTTTACCGGCCGGGCGGCGCGGTTTACACGCGGCTCACGCAGGAAATTCCCGACGGCCTCGCCGGCACAGTGCACGACATCGTCTTCAGCGGTCTGCGCAACAACGACGACCACCATGAGGAAGACTGGCAGCGCGACGTGCGCGTCGAGGACCTGATCACCGCGTTGCAATTGCCGCCGCAGCAGGAATTCTCCGCTCTCTCCGGCGGCCTCAAGCGCCGCGTGCTCCTCGCCCGCGCCCTTGCGGGCCAGCCCGATCTGCTCCTGCTCGACGAGCCGACCAACCATCTCGATCTCGAATCCATTCTGTGGCTCGAGGAATTTCTGCTCACGGCCAAGCCCACGCTGTTTTTCGTCACGCACGACCGCACCTTTCTCCGCAAGATCGCCACGCGCATCGTCGAGCTCGACCGCGGCCGCCTCGCGGGCTGGGCGTGCGACTACGACACCTACCTTGTGCGCAAGCAGCAGGTGCTCGAAGCCGAGGAGATTCAGCGCGCGGCCTTCGACAAGAAACTCGCGCAGGAAGAGGAATGGATCCGCCGCGGCGTGAAGGCCCAGCGTTCGCGCGCCACGGCCCGCATCCACGCGCTGCAGGCGATGCGCGCCCAGGCCCGCGCGCGCCGCGACCGCACCGGCACGGCCATCATCAAAGTCTCCGAGGCCGAGCGCACGGGCTTCAAGGTCATCGAGGCGATCGACGTCAACTACACCTGGAACGAGGGCGGGCGCACGGTCATCCGCGATTTCTCCACCGTCATCCAGCGCGGCGAGAAGATCGGTATCCTCGGCCCCAACGGCGCGGGCAAAACCACGCTCATCAAACTCCTCCTCGGGCAGCTCCAGCCGACGAGCGGCGCGATCAAGCACGGCACGAACCTCGAGGTCGTCTACTTCGACCAGCTCCGCGCGCAGATCGACGACAACAAGACCGTCGCCGACAACATCGCCAACGGCAACCCGACCGTCACGATCGAGGGCCACACGCGCAACGTCATCAGCTACCTGCAGGATTTTCTTTTCGAGCCCGCGCGCGCGCGCACGCCCGCCCGCGTGCTCTCCGGCGGCGAGCGCAACCGTCTGCTGCTCGCGCGGCTCTTCACCAAGCCCGCCAACTTCCTCGTGCTTGACGAGCCGACGAACGATCTCGACGCCGAGACGCTCGATCTGCTCGAAGATTTGCTCGTCGAATTCAAGGGCACGCTGCTGCTCGTGAGCCACGACCGCGAGTTCCTCGACGAAGTCGTGACGAG
>JANXWT010000405.1 GCA_025351035.1 Opitutia bacterium
CTCGGCTACAAGATCGGCCAGCTGAAAATCCGCGAACTCCGCGCCCGCGGCGAGCAGCAGTTCGGGGCCAAGTTCGATCTCCGCGCCTTTCACGGCGAAATCCTCGGTGAAGGCGCACTGCCCCTCGCCGTGCTCGAGGCGCACATCCAAGTCTGGCTCGACCACGCGGCCGCGGGAAAGTGACGCCGCTGTGCCGGCCGCACCGTGATTGGGATTGATTCATGCGCGGTGCGCCCCCCATAACTTCGCATGGCACAGACCATCGCCGTCCTCGATTTCGGTTCCCAATACACGCAGGTCATCGCGCGCCGCATCCGCGAGTGCCACGTCTACTCGAAGATCTACCACTTCTCCACGCCGGTGGCCACGTTGCGCGCCGAGGGCGTCATCGGCATCATCCTCTCGGGCGGCCCGAGCAGCGTTTTCGCCAAGGAAGCGCCGCTGCCCGACCAAGCCATCTTCACGATGGGCGTGCCGGTGCTCGGTATTTGCTACGGCCTCCAGCTGATGGGGCATTTGCTCGATGGGCGCGTGGCGAAGAGCACACATCGCGAATACGGCCACGGCACGCTGCACATCCAAAAGCCCGGCCGCCTCTTCGCCCAACTCCCCAAAAAACTCCGGGTCTGGAATTCCCACGGCGACCGTCTCATCAAGCTGCCGCCGGGCTTCCAAGCCATCGGCACAACGGAAAACTCCGAATACGCCGCCATCGAGGACCGGCCGCGCAATTTCTACGGCATCCAGTTTCATCCGGAAGTTTTCCACACCGAGCGCGGCATCGACGTCTATCAGAACTTCCTCTTCGGCGTCTGCGGCGCGAAGCGCAACTGGACGATGAAAAATTTCATCGATCACACCGTCGCCGGCATCCGCACCAAAGTTGGCCCCGGCCGCGTCCTTCTTGGTCTCTCGGGGGGCGTCGATTCGTCCGTCGCGGCGGCGCTCATCCACCGCGCGATCGGCAAGCAGTTGACGTGTGTCTTTGTCGACAACGGCCTGCTCCGGCTGGGCGAGCGCGCGCAAGTCGAAGCGCTTTACAAAAAGCATTTTCGGATCGACGTGCGCGTCGTCGATGCGGCGGAGCTTTTTTTGCGCCGGCTCAAGGGGGTCAGCGAGCCTGAGCAGAAGCGCAAGATCATCGGCCGCACTTTCGTGGAGGTTTTCGAGAAATCCCTCAAGACCATCGGGCACGCCGACTTCTTGGGGCAGGGGACGCTCTATCCCGACGTCATTGAATCCGTCGCGATCGGCAACAATCCCGCGGCGCTCATCAAAACGCACCACAACGTCGGCGGTCTGCCCGCGCGCATGAAGCTCCAGCTCCTCGAGCCGCTGCGCGAACTGTTCAAGGACGAGGTGCGCATCGTCGGTGCGAAACTTGGCCTGCCGCGCGAGGTCGTCTGGCGCCAGCCGTTCCCCGGTCCCGGCCTCGGCGTCCGCGTCATGGGTGAGATCTCCAAGGACAGGCTCGACATCCTGCGCAAGGCCGACGCCATCCTGCAGGAGGAGATGATGGCCTCGGGCACTTACTGGAAGGTTTGGCAGTCATTCTGTGTGTTTTTGCCCGTCAAAACCGTCGGCGTCGTGGGCGACGAGCGTAACTACGCTTGGGTCATCGCCGTGCGCGTCGTCGAGAGCATCGATGCGATGACGGCTGACTGGGCGCGCCTGCCTTACGACCTGCTGCAGAAAATCTCGAGCCGCATCACGAATGAAGTCCGTGGCGTCAGCCGCGTGGTTCTCGACATCAGCTCGAAGCCGCCGGCGACGATTGAATGGGAATAAGTTTTTCCCATTGCGAAAGGTGGCACCCGCACCCACTTTCCCTGTCCATTACCCTCCTATGAAAGTCCGCCTCTTTGCCGTCTTCGCCCTTCTGCTCGCCGCCGCCACCAACCAAGCGGGGGCTGCGCCGGCCGATCGATGGATCGCCATGGCCCGTGCCTATGTCGGCACCGAGAGCGCCCTCGACGCCGTCCGGAGCATGCATATCACCGGCACCCTCGAAAACGAAGCCGGGGCCAAGGTGCCGGTCGAGATTATCTGCCAGAAACCCAATCAACGCATCATCAGGCTGACCTTTGAAAAACTGGTCCAGCAGACGACCCTCGACGGCTACGATGGCTGGTTGCAGACCCGGGATTCCGTCAATCCGGCCAACTGGCAGCTCAAGCTCATGGACGGTGCCCAGATCAAGCGCATCCGCGCCGACAACGCCGAGACGCTGAACTTCTTCAAAGGTATCGAGCAGCACGGCGGCAAAGTCGAGTTTCTCGGCGACGCCACGATTGAGGGCCACGCCACCGTGAAGCTCGCCTACATCTACAGCCCGGCGATTATTTTCTACCGCTACATCGACAAAACCACGGGCAAGCAAGTGCTCGTCGAGACCGAGTCCGGCGTCACCATCCGCGAGGAGGGCGAGTTGATCGTCGAGGGCGTGCGTTTTTCCAAGCGGGTCATCAACCGCGGGGCCGACGGCAAGACGAACATCCTCACCATTGAAACGCTCACGCTCAACGAGGACTTCCCGTCGATCCAGTTTGCCGTCCCGGCCCTGATCACGAGGTAGGCACGCCACGCGGGTGACGGTCGCGGCGAACTCGCGGGCCATACATTTCCTAACGCGCCGCGGCGGCCCGCTAATTCTTCACCGGCCCCGCCAACGCGGGATGGCTTTGTTTTGCAACCGGGTTTACCTGTGCTCTGTTAACCACACCCGCCGTATGCCAACCACCGCCCAGCTCCGAATCGACGACAAGGAAATCAGCCTGCCCGTGATGCTCGGCACCGAAGGCGAAAAAGCCGTCGACGCCCGCAAGCTCCGCGCCGACACCGGTTACATTTTCTACGACCAGGGCTACGGCAACACCGGCTCGTGCGAGAGCGCGGTCACCTATCTCGACGGCGACAACGGCATCCTCCGCCACCGCGGCTATCCCATCGAACAACTCGCCGCGCACAGCGAATACGTCGAGACCGCCTACCTCGTCATCTACGGCGAACTGCCCACGGCGAAGCAGCGCCATGACTTCGGCCAGCTCCTCCGCCAGCACGCCCACGTCGAGACGCAGATGCTGAAGGTCATCGAAGGCTTCCCCAAGGACGCCCCGCCGATGGTCATGCTCGGCGCGCTCGTCGGTTCGCTCGCGGCGTTCTATCCCGCCCTCGCCACGAACAATTTCGAGAAGGACCTCAAGCAGTTCGACCTCGCCGCCGCCATCGCCATTTCGAAGATCCGCACGCTCGGCGCGATGATCTACCGCCACAAGCAGGGGCTGCCGTTCACGCACCCGAAGGACGTTTCCTTCTGCGATAATTTCCTGCACCTCATGTTCTCGGAGCCGTATCAGGAATACGCCGCCATCCCCGAGGTCACGCAGGCGCTCAACCTCATTCTGCTCATGCACGCCGACCATGAGCAGAATTGCAGCACGTCCACCACGCGCATGGTCGGCTCCAGCGGCGCGAATCTTTTCACCTCCCTCTCCGCCGCCATCGGTGCGCTTTCCGGCCCGCTCCACGGCGGTGCCAACGTCGCCGTCATGCAGATGCTCCAGTCGATCCACGACGAGCACGACGACGGCTCGCGCTTCATCGAGGCGGCCAAGGGCGGCTCCAAGAGCAGCCGCCTGATGGGTTTCGGCCACGCTGTCTACCGCAACTTCGATCCGCGCGCCAAGGTCATCGGCGAGGCCTGCAGCGTCGTGCTGAAAAAACTCGGCAAGTCCGACCCGCTCCTCGACATCGCCCAGCACCTCGAGCAAGCCGCGCTCAGGGACGACTACTTCGTCTCGCGCAAACTCTACCCGAACGTCGATTTCTACTCCGGCATCATCCTCCGCGCGCTCGGCATCCCGACCAACATGTTCACCGTCATGTTCGCCATCGGCCGCTCTCCCGGTTGGATCGCCAACTGGCGCGAAGTCGCCTCGAACGCCAAAGGCCGCATCTACCGCCCCCGCCAAATCTACGTCGGCCCCGTCCAACGCGACTACGTCCCGATGGCGAAACGCGGGTGAGGGGTATCAATTCCTTCATCCCACCCCAAACCGCAAAGCCTGCCTCCGTCTGCTTGGCTCCCGCGACCTCGATTATGATCATCGATCCCGCCCATTTGAAGGAGGTTGAGATTGAATTCGATTCCGCAACGGACCGCGGAGCCGCAATCGTATCCGCCTCTTTCTTGGAAACGCTGCTAACGGATATTCTGAAGAACTTCCTAATTACCGACCCCAAAACCGATGATTGGGTTTGGGGTGCCTACGCCCCCTTAAGCAGTGGTGATGCCTCGATTTAGTGGACATAGACATCTGTGTTGACGGGTCAGCTGTTTGGTCGCTTCCGAGGACAGGAGCGATAAAGCTTGCCGCAGGAAGCGACCAAACAGCGGGTGACACGGAGTCGGCCAGTTTGGGTAGCGATAAGGAAAACCATGAACCAGACAGACCGCAAAGGGTCCGGGGCAA
>JANXWT010000407.1 GCA_025351035.1 Opitutia bacterium
ATGCCCCGCTCTTCGCCTTCGGCGGCATCCAGCAGGACCCGCTGCCGTTTTTCTCGCGCCGCATCGGTCTCGCCGACGACGGCACGAAGGTCGACCTCCTCGGCGGCGTGAAGCTCACCGGCCGCACCGGCCCGCTCACGCTCGGCCTGCTCGACGTGCAGACCGACACGCACGTCGGCATCGATTCGAAAAATCTCCTCGTCGGCCGCGCCGCCGTGCAGGTGCTCGACGAATCCAGCACCGGCGTGATTTTCACGCACGGCGATCCGCGCTTCAACGGCAACAACAGCCTCGTCGGCGTCGATTTCAATTTCCTCAACTCCCACCTGCCCGACCGCAAAACCCTGAACGCGCACGCCTCGATTCAGGCCACGGACTCCGACTTCGCCGGCGGTCGCGGCACCGCCACTATTTTTTCCATCGAATACCCGAACGAACCTTGGTTCGGTTCCGTCTACTTGAGCCGCATCGACGAAAAGTTCGACCCCGCGCTCGGCTTCGTCCCGCGCACCGGCGTCCGCGACTACCATTTCTACACCCGCTATCGCCGGTATCTCGAAAAATCCTGGATGCGCAATATCGACCTCGCCGTCGATTTCGATGTCGTCACCGATCTCCGCGGCCGGCGCCTCGACCGCACGTTTTGGTTTCCCGTGCTTGAGGGCGTCACGACTGGCGGCGACTTCCTGAATCTTCAAGTCCAGCAGCACAGCGAGCGGCTCGACACCCCGTTCGAAATCCGCCCGGGCATCATCATTCCCGTCGGCGACCACTCGTGGACGCAGTATCAGTTCGTGTATTCCCCCACGCGCTCGCGCCCGGTGAACGTCGGCGTGCAGCTGCGCTACTCGGATTTTTTCACCGGCCGCCGCACCGACTACGAACTCGAACTCGGCGCGCGCCCGTCGCCCCACCTCGAACTCGCCGCCGCGTGGCGCCTCCGCGAAATCCGCCTGCCCGAGGGCAACTTCGACCTGCGCATCGGCTCGGCCAAGGCCGTCTACACCTTCACGCCCGACCTCCAGCTGAGCCTGCTCACCCAATACGACAACTTCTCCGACCAGCTCGGCGTGAATCTGCGGCTCAAGTGGGTCGTGCAGCCGGGTAACGAGATATTCTTCGTCGTCAACGAGGGCTACGACACCTCGCTCGACCGCTTCCGCCCCGTGCAGAACGACACCTCGCTCAAAGGCGCGTGGACCTATCGCTTCTGACGCTCGCTCTCGCCCGCAGGCCGGCTCGGCCCTCGCCATTCATCCCGAAAATCGGCCAGTCGCTGGAGAGAGCTTGAACTCGGTCCGAAAATTTCGGCTTTGTTGACCACACCACTGCAACGGCTGGTCGGGACTGCTCGCGACCGGCCTGCCTCCGCTCCACGCCCATAATGTTTCGCCTACCTCTTTCCCTCGCCGCCGCCGGCTTGCTCGGCGCGGCCTCCCTCGCCGCTGCGCCCTCGCTCGACATCCGGACGACAACCACGCCGCCGAAGATCGACGGCCTCATCAGTCCGGGCGAATGGGACGGCGCCGCGCACAGCGACGCCTTCCGCCAGATCAAGCCGCTCGAGAACGGCGCTCCCTCCGAACGCACGGAGTTCTGGATCACCTACGACGCCGACACGGTCTACGTCGCCGTGCGCTGCCATGATTCGGCCGGGCCGGCCGGCATCCGCGCTTCCTCGATGCAGCACGACCTCGACAACGACGGCGACGACATCACGCGCATCGTTTTCGACACGTTCCACCGCGAGAACGACGGATACTATTTCGCGCTCCTCGCCGGCGGCGGCAAAATCGAGGGCCTCATCCAGAACATCGACCAGCCCAACCCCGAGTGGGACGCCATCTGGCAGGGCAAGACCAGCATCGACGCGGGCGGCTGGAGCGCCGAGTTCGCGATTCCCGTCAAGAGCCTCGCGTTCGATCCGCGGATCGACACGTGGGGCTTCAACATCGCGCGCGCCGTCCGCCGCAAACAGGAGGCCATGCGCTGGTCCGGCTTCGCCCGCAACAAGCTGACGACGTCGCTCCCCGATCTCGGCACGCTCCGCGGCATCGCCGGCCTGCGCCAAGGCCGCGGCATCGACTTCAAGCCCTTCGCCTCGCTCACGCGCCACTCGGCACCCGAGTTCGACGAAAAAAAATCCGACTTCAAACCCGGCTTCGATCTCGTGTGGCACGTCACACCGTCGCTCGCCGCCACGTTCACGGTGAACACTGACTTTGCCGACGCCGAGGTCGACGAGCGCCAGATCAACCTCGGGCGCTTCTCGCTCTTCTTCCCCGAGAAACGCTCCTTCTTCACCCAGGACGCCTCGCTCTTCACCTTTGGCGGCATCGGCGACGAGGCGGCCAAACCGTTTTTCTCCCGCCGCATCGGCCTCGCCGACGACGGCACCAAGGTCGACCTCCTCGGCGGCGTGAAGCTTACCGGGCGCACCGGACCGCTCACCCTCGGCTTGCTCGACGTGCAAACCGACGCGCACGCGGCCGTCGATTCGCGCAATCTCCTCGTGGCCCGCGCCGCCGTGCAGGTGCTCGGCGAGTCCAGCGTCGGCCTCATCGCCACCAACGGCGATTCGCGCACCAACCAGTCGAACCGCTCCCTCGGTTTCGATTTCAACTACCTCAACTCCCATCTCGCGGGCGGCAAAACTTTCGAGGCCCACACTTTCGCCGTCGGCACCGACAGCGCCTTGGCCGGCGGCCGCGACACCGACCTCGGCTTCAGCGTGCGCTACCCGAACGAGCCCTTCGGTTTCGTCGTCGAAGGCCAGCGCATAGGCGCACGCTACGACCCCGCCCTCGGGTTTGTGCCGCGCACCGGAATCTACGAATCGTTCAACCTGCTCACCTACACCTGGCGTCCGGAAAATTCGTTCCTGAACCAAGCCACCCTCAACGCTCAGGCGTTCTGGACCTTCGATCTCGCGGGCCGGCTGGTGAGCGAGGACCACGACCTGCCCGCGCTCGAACTCACCACCACGACCGGCGACCGTTGGCAAGTGCAGCACACCCGCACGCGCGAACGCCTCGATGAGCCCTTTGAAATCACGCCCGGCGTCGTCATCCCCGTTGGCAACTACACGTGGGACCGCAACCAGATTTCCTACAACTCGAGTCGCTCGCTTCCCGTCAGCGTCGGCTTCTTGGTGCGCGACCAAGGGTTCTTCACCGGTCAGCGCCGCGACTACCGCGCATCCGCCGAGTGGCGCGCGACCAAGCGCATTTTCGTCGGCGCGAGCTGGCAGCTCCAGCAAGTGCGGCTCCCGCAAGGCGACTTCGACGTCCGACTCGCGACCGCGAAACTCATCTACACCCAAAGCCCCGACCTGCAGTTCAGCCTGCTCGGCCAGTTCGACAACCTCAGCAATTCCCTCGGCGTGAACTTCCGCGTCAAATGGATCGTGCAGCCGGGCAATGAAATTTTCCTCGTCGTCAACCAAGGCTACGACACCACCGGCCTCCGCCTCCGCCCCGCCGGCACCGACACCTCCGTCAAAGGCACGTGGACGTTCCGGTTCTGAGCGCAGCTTGACACGGCCGGCTTCCTGGCAAACCTCGCGCGCGTGTCCCGCCTGCTGAAAGTCGCC
>JANXWT010000465.1 GCA_025351035.1 Opitutia bacterium
CCGTGACCGCCCGCCTCGGCCTGTTCGCCCGTCATCCCTTGAATTTGCGTTGTGTCGGCGATGCGCTTGATGAAAAGCACCGCGGCGAGGATCATGCCAATCTCGACCGCCACGGTAAGATCGAAGAACACCGTAAGAAAAAAAGTTGTCAGAAAAACCACGGCGTCGCCCTTCGGTTTCTTGCGCAGTAGCGGGAACTCCTCCCACTCGCCCATCCGGAGGGCCACGATGATCAGCACGGCCGCCAGCGAGACGAGGGGGATGTCCATAGCCCATGGTGCCGCGACCAACAACACCACGAGCAGGAAGACCGCATGCACCATGCCCGCCACCGGGGTCAGCGCGCCGCTGCGGATATTGGTCGCCGTGCGTGCCAGCACGCCCGTCACCGGAATGCCGCCGAACAGCGGCGCGACAAAGTTCGCCGCCCCCTGCGCCAGCAGTTCCTGGTTGGAATCGTGCCGGTCGTCGATCAACCCGTCTGAGACGACGGCCGACAGCAGTGATTCGATCGCTCCGAGCAACGCGATGGTGAACGCCGGACGGATGAGCTCGCCAAGATGCCCAAAATCGAACTGTGGAAAATGAAACGCTGGCAGACCCAGCGGGATGCCGCCGAACCGACTGCCAATCGTCTCAGTCGGCCACTTGAAAACCGACACGAGCATCGTGCCGAGGAGCACGACCGCGATCGAGCCCGGCACGCGACCCCACCTCCTCGGCCAGAAATGGATCACCGCCACAGAGATCGCCCCCAGCAGCAGCGTCGACCACTGCAGCGTTTTCAGAGCCATCGCCAAAGTCATCATCTTGGGCCAAAATTCGGCCGGCTCTGCTGCGATATCTAATCCAAGAAACGGCCGGATCTGCGTCGTGAAAATCGTGATCGCGATGCCGCAAGTGAAACCGACCGTCACCGGGTGCGGGATAAATTTGATGAGATTGCCGAGTTTGAACACTCCCATCAGCAGCAAAATGACCCCGGCCATCATCGTGCAGAGAAGCAAATTCGCGAAGCCGTATTTCGCGACGATCAAGGCCACCAAACCAACGAACGCGCCGGCCGGTCCGCCGATCTGCACGCGCGAACCGCCCAGCGCCGAGACGAGGAAGCCGCCGATGATGCCAGAATAGAGACCTGCCGCCGGTGTCACCCCCGAAGCGATGCCCAGTCCAACGCACAGCGACAGCGCCACGACGCCGACGGTTAAACCCGCGCCGAGATCGGTCAGAAATTTCTTCCCGTCGTAGTCTCTCAAGGCATCAAGCAAGCGTGGGCGAAACCCAACTCCCTTCCCATCTCTTGGGGCAACCGTTTCAGTCATGGACGTGGACGTTGATTGATTGCGGAGGCCATTGCAATCAAGGGCTCGCAGCTCCCATTGACTCTTGGCGCACTCACCCGCGCCACGTCAGCGCGTGGCACAACGCCACGCCGGCCGCGTCGGCTTCGTCGAACGCGAGGGTGCGACCGTGCCCGAGCAGTCCCATGACCGCGCGCGCCATCTGCTCCTTGCTGGCGTTGCCCCGACCCACGACCGCCTGTTTCACGCGCCGCGGCGCGTATTCAAAAATTTCCGTGCCCTGCAACACCGCTGCGGCGATCGCCGCGCCGCGCGCCGCCCCGAGAATCTGCGCCGTCTGGAAATTCTGCACGTAGATCGTCTGTTCCAGCGCGACGTGTCGCGGAGAAAAATCCCCAAGGAACACCGTGATCGCGCGATGAATCTCGCCGAGGCAATGCGCCATCGGATACTTGGCCGCGATCTTGAGCGTCTGGCAGCGCAACATTACCGTCGGGCGGCCGGGCGCGAACTCCAGCAGCGCCAGTCCCGTGCCGCGCAAACTCGGATCGACTCCGAGCACGCGGCCGGAAAATTGCACGCGCGGCACCGTGACCGCAGTTGGCCACTCCTTGGATGCAAGGGTGCCCTCGATTTTCGCCTTCCACATTTGTCTGACGGACATGCGTGCCATTAGCCGAGATGAGTAACGGTTTGGCCGCCGCCAATCCAAGCCTTAATGCGCCGGCTCGATCACCCCAGCGTTGACGTTAAAAATCTGCCACGCTGCGCCCTCGCCCTCGGGCGGCGTCGTGCCCGTCGCGATTACCTGCGGATCGCCGTCGAGCGATGCCCAGAATTTCGCCCGCCGCACCGGATCGAGTTCGCCGAGCACATCGTCGCAGAGCAGCACCGGTGCCACCCCGCCCTGCGCCGCAAAATACGCCGCCTGCGCCAGTCGCAAGGCGAGCGCGAGGCACCGTTGCTGTCCCTCCGAAGCAAAATGCTTCGCCGGCCGGCCGTTGAGCAACAGCTCCACGTCGTCGCGGTGCGGGCCGATCGAGGTCGATTTGAGCAGGGTGTCGCGTGGGCGCCCCGCCGCCAGTTCCGCGGCAAACTCCACCGGCTGGGCCGTCACCGAGTCAGGTGCGTAGATCACGCCCGCCAGTTCGCCCTCAGGCACGAGCCGTGCGTGCGCCTGCCGGAAGAACTCGCTCAACTGTGCCACGCCTTCTGTGCGGCGCGCGACCAGTGTGACCGCATGTAGCGCCAGCTCGTGCTCGAACGCTGTCAGCGAACCGGAGTCGCGTCCGCCCTGACGCAACAGCACGTTCCGCTCGCTGAGCGCGCGGTGATAGGATTGCAGCTCCGCCAGGTAACCGACGTCCATGGCCGCAAGCGTGAGATCGAGCCAGCGGCGCCGGGTCGCCGGAGCGCCCCGCGTGAACTGGCTGTCCTGCGAGGAAAAAACCACCGTTGGAAATTTTCCAATGAAGTCGGCGAGCCGCGCCACTTTGCCCTGCTCCCACTGCACTTCACGCCCGTCGCCCGACAATTCGACGGTCACCCGGCTGGTGCTGAACTGTTCATGCTCAATTTCGAAGCCCATCCCCGCATTGCTTTTCCCGAGCGCCAGCAGCGCCCGCGGCTCCGCGCCGCGGAACGAGCGCAGCGCCGTCACATAGCCGACCGCCTCGAGGAAGTTCGTCTTCCCCTGTCCGTTCGGTCCACAGAGAAATGTCCGCCGCCCTGTCAGGGCCACTTTGGCAAGCGGCAGATTGCGGAAATTTTGCAAAGTAACCTTGGCGAAACGCATGGAGCGGCCGCAGGATTGACGCGCGCAGGCTTGCTGGCAAGCCGCCCGTCTGTTCTCGTGGCGCCATGAAGTTTGAAGCCTCCCTGCAGGAATCCGTGCGCACGTTGCAGTCACTCGCCAACGTGCGCCCCCAGATCAACGCAGCAGGGCAACTGATCCTCCAGACGCTCAAGGCCGGCCGTAAGCTGATCGTCTGTGGCAACGGCGGCAGCGCGGCGGAGGCCCAGCATTTCACCACCGAGCTCGTTGGCCGTTATGCCAAAGACCGGCGCTCACTCCCCGCCGTCGCTCTGAACGCCGACGGCACATTGCTCACGTGCATTGTCAACGACTACGGCTACGACCAAGTGTTCGCGCGCCAAGTCCCCGGCCTTGCTCAGCCGGGCGATCTGCTCGTGGTGCTGTCGACCAGCGGGAACTCGAAGAACATTCTGGCCGCGCTCGCCGAGGCCAAGCGCCTCGGCATCGATTCCCTCGCTCTGCTCGGCAGGAGCGGCGGCGGCGCGAAAGGCCTCGCCACCTGCGAAATCATCGTGCCCGGCCAGAGCGGCCCGGCGACGCAGGAAGCGCACCTTTTCCTTATCCACCATTTCTGCGAACTGGTGGACGAGGCGTTTGCCTGAAAACGACTAGCCCTAGTTAGCGTGGGCGCGTCCGCGCACGCGCTGCAACCTCTCGCCGGCGGCAACCCCAACCCGGCCGTCTGCTTGCGTGCCCCGGACGTGAAACCGGTGCGTCGGGTCGCGTTGATGTTCGGCGAGAGTGTGCGCTATCGTCTGCGTCGGCGGCAGGGTGGAATTCGGCGGCGGATTTCCGGAGACCGAGTGAATTTCCGATACGAGGCCATCCTTGACGGTGACATCGGCAATGACCGGCAGCGGACCGAGTCCTTCGTCAATGCGCCGCTGAATGATTTCCTTGGCTCTAAACCAGTGCTCAAGGTCGCACCCTTGCGGACAGCCGTCCAATTTCCAGAGGCAATACGCCTCGCGCCGGATGGCCTCCTCGAAACGTCGGCCCATCAGTTTGTCATGCTCTTTGCGATTTCTCATAAGGCTCCTTGGTTGGTGCTTCCCTACCATAGCACTTTTCCGCTCGATTGCCGCGCATCGGTTGTTTTTTTGCCGTCCGCACCCGGCGAGCCTGCCGCCGCTTTATTCTTGCCCGCTGCCCGCCACACGGGCTTCGTTGGCCCCCTCATGAGCAAAGAAACCGCCCCCGCCGAAGTAGCCATCATCAAGACCTCCTACGGCGAAATGACCGTCGGCTTCTGGCCCGACGTCGCGCCGAAAACCGTCGAAAATTTCAAAAAACTCGCCCGCGCCGGTTTCTACGATGGCACGGCGTTTCACCGCGTCATCAAGGGCTTCATGATCCAAGGCGGCTGCCCCAACACCAAGATTGGCGAGTCCGGCATGCCCGGCACGGGTGGACCCGGTTGGAAAGTGAAGGCCGAGTTCAATGAGAAAGCCCACACCCGCGGCGTGCTCTCCATGGCCCGCTCGTCGCACCCCGACAGCGCCGGCTCGCAGTTCTTCGTCTGCCACGGCGACGCCCGTTTCCTCGACAAGCAATACACCGCCTTCGGGCAGTTGATCGCCGGCGACGACGTGCTGGAGCGGATCGCCAGCGTCCCGACGAAAGGCGTCGGCGGCGAAAAGAGCACCCCCATCGACCGCGTCGCAGTCGAGAGTGTAAAGATTGTCGCGCAGGCCTAAGGTCAGCCGCGTTTTATCAGCCGCAACGCAAAGCCGGATGCATCTGCATTGGGCTTTGCCATTTAATAATCAAGCCATCTTAGGCGCGATCGAATCCGACGGCTTTGGCGACTTCGTCGTAGACGATGCGGCCGCCGCGGGTGTTCACGCCCTTGGCGAGGCCCTTGTGCTCGGCGAGTGCGCGCTCGACACCTTTCTGCACCATCATGGCGAGGTAGGGTTCGGTGGCCTGCGTGAGGCCCATCGTCGACGTGCGGCCGACCAGCGCGGGCATGTTCGGCACCGCGTAGTGGTTGACGCCGTGCATCTGGTAAACGGGCTTCTCGTGCGACGTCGGGTGGATCGTCTCGATACAGCCGCCTTGGTCGATCGCGATGTCGACGATGACGGAGCCGGGGCGCATCTGCGCGACCATCTTGGCGCTGACGACAATCGGAGCCTTGGCCGCGGGAATGAGCACCGCGCCGACGAGCAGGTCGGCATCGGCGACGGCGTGCTCGATGTTGGCCGGGTTGGACATCAGCGTGACGACGCGGCCGCGATACTCGGTGTCGAGCGCTTCCAGCTTGCGGGTGTCGAGGTCGAGCACGGTGACGCGCGCGCCCACGCCGACGGCCATCTGCACGGAGTGCGCACCGGAGTTGCCCGCGCCGATGACGACGACGTGGCCGGGCATCGTGCCGGGAATGCCGCCGAGCAGCACGCCGGAGCCGCCGTATTGCGACTGGAGGAAATAGGCGCCGAGTTGGATCGCGAGCCGGCCCGCGACCTGCGACATGGGCTTCAACAACGGGAAGGAACCGTCGGCGCCTTCGACCGTTTCGTAGGCGATGCCAAGAATGCCTTTCTTGCAAAGTTGCTTCGCGAGCATGGACCCGCGGCGAGATGGAGATAGGTGAAAATCGTCTGACCCTGCTGCATGCGGCTGTATTCCGCCTCGAGAGGCTCTTTGACCTTCACTATCATGTCGGCGCTCTTCCAGACCTTGTCGGCGGACGAGGTGAAGGTGGCGCCGGCGGCCTTGTATTCAGCGTCAGTGAAACCAGCCGTCAGGCCGGCATTGTTTTCCATGATGACCTTCGCGCCGAGCGCAGTGACGCGACGGCAAAGGCTGGGGGTCATGGAAACGCGCTTCTCACCGATCTTAATTTCTTTGGGGACTCCGATAATCATAGGGGCGCATGCAAACCAGTCGGCCGGGCAAACTCAAGACCGCAGCAGCCGGGCCACGGGGTAGTGCCGGACCTTTCCCGCGGCCAAGTGAACCTAATTGGACTTGCCCAAGGCGCACGCCACGCCGTTAGCTCCCC
>JANXWT010000486.1 GCA_025351035.1 Opitutia bacterium
CACGCCAGTTGCCCGCGCATTTGCCTTTTCTGAAGCCCGCGCAGCGCGACGCCGCCGTTTTTCTCGTCCGAGAATTTCTCGGCATCCTCGTGGCGTTCTTCCGCGGACAGATGCTGATCGGCCTGATCACCGGCGTGCTGCTGGCGATCGGTTTCTCCGTCGCCGGCCTGCGCTTCGGCCTCGCGATCGGCTTGCTCATGGGCCTGCTCAACATCGTTCCTTACCTCGGCAGCATCCTCGGCCTGAGTATTGCGCTGCCGCTCGCATTTTTTCAACCAGACGGCGGATTTGGTCTGGGCGGTGCGTGCCTGCTCGTTTTCGCCATCGTGCAAGCCACCGAAGGCTGGTTTCTCACCCCGCGCATCATCGGCCGCCAGACCGGCCTGCACCCCGTGGCCATCATCGTTGCCATCTTCTTCTGGGGCCAAGCCTTGGGCGGGATTTTCGGCATGATGCTCGCGGTGCCGCTCACGGCGTTCTTCGTGACGGCGTGGCGCCTCGTGCGCCGCAAATATTTCCATTCGGTCGACGAGGCCGTTTGACCAACGCGCTTCGGCCCGTAGCGTCCGCGCATGGCTTGGGTCGTGCAATTCAAACGGGGCGTCTGGCTGCCGCAAATCGGTTGGTGGCTTGATGCGCAACTGGGCATGCCGCGCTCCTTCGTCTCGCACGCGCACTCCGACCACATCGCCCGCCACAAGTCCGTGCTCTGCACGTCGGCCACCGCGCGCTTTATGCAGGCCCGGCTTGGGGGCAAGCGCGCGCAGACTCTCCTTCGATTTGACGAGACTCACGCGCTCGAACTCGGCTGCGAAGTAAAACTCCATCCCGCCGGCCACATCCTCGGCTCCGCGATGTTTCACGCGACGACCGAACACGGTTCCCTGCTCTACACGGGCGACTTCAAACTCCGCCCTGGCCTCGCCGCCGAGCGCTGCGCGACGCCTCGCACTGACGTGCTCATCATGGAAACCACGTTCGGCAAACCGCGCTATGTGATGCCACCCAGCGCCGAAGTCGCCGCGCAGATCGTGTCATTCTGCCAGCAGGCCCTTGCCGAAAAAATCACTCCCGTCCTCCACGCCTACAGTCTCGGCAAGACTCAGGAAGTATTGCGCATCGTCGGCGACGCCGGCTTGCCCGTGCAGCTGCATCCGCAGTCTTACCGCATGACGCAGCTCTACGAACAGTGCGGCATGAAGTTCGCGCCGCACGCCGAGTTCAACGCCGTCACGCATCCGGGTCACGTCGTCATCAGTCCGCCGATGGCCGATTTTATCCACCTCATCCACCCTCGCCGCACCGCGATGATCACCGGCTGGGCGATCGATGCGGGCGCCATCTACCGTTACGGTTGCGACGCGGCGTTTCCGCTCTCGGACCACGCCGACTACAATGATCTCCTCGCTTTCGTCGACCGCGTGCAGCCCAAGACCGTCTACACGCTGCACGGATTCGCGCGCGAGTTTGCCGCCACGCTGCGCGCCCGCGGCGTCGAGGCGTGGGCCGTCGGCCAGCAGAACCAGCTGGAACTTTCCTTGTAGCGCGGAGCACTTCCCGTCATCCGTGCTGTCATGGTGAGAGTGAAAAAACTTTTCCTGCTTCCGCTGGTCGGCGCCGTGTCGCTCGTCTCCGCCGCGCCCTTCACCGCGCTGCACGACGGCGAGACCTTCACTTACAAGGTCGGCTTCGCCATCTTCACGCACGCCGGCGACATCACCATCTCGGCCCACGACGACAAGAGCAACGGCCGCGACCTCGTGCGCATCACCACCGACACGCGCTCGAACGGCTTCGTGCGCGGGTTCTACGAATTCGACAACAAGGCCGAGGTCGTCCTCGATCGGCCGACGAGCCGCCTCCAGTCCGTGAAAGAAAGCGGCTCCGATCCCAAGCCCGCCACCGACACTGAGTTCGTGGTCGACTACGCGAAGCGCACCGCCAGTTACACTGACCGTGTCCGCACCGGACGCAGCGGCGAACTCGCCTTGCCCGAAGGGGGCGATCCCATCGACCTGATCAGCGCGCTTGTGCAGACCCGCGACTGGAATCTCCAACTCGGACAAAAGCGCGACGTCGTCGTCCAGTTCGGCCGCGATTTCTACCCATTGTCCATCTACGCCGACCACTACGAGACCGTCCGCACCCCGCTTGGCAAATACAAGACTCTCGTGCTGGTCCCGCGCATGGAGAAAAATCCCATCGGCCTCTTCAAAAAAGGCGGCGAGATCAAAGTCTGGATTTCCCAGGATGCCTCCAACCTTCCGGTGAAGATACAGCTGAAACTGAAGTTCGGCGCCGCCACCCTGCTGCTCAGCGACTACGTTCCCGGAACGAAGAAGTAGCCCGAGGAGTTAGGACAGGTGGGGGCGGTTACCGCGCCAGCCGTAGCCTCGCGCGAAGGCTCGGTCCTTAACCGCCCTACTTCCTACGCCTCCACTTCTCGCGTTCCGCGTTCCTGAAGGCGGGTTAAGGATAACCCGCCCCACCCACACCCGCCAACCTCGCCGCATCGAAAACAAACCGCCACTTCTTCGCCGCCCAGATTGGCCCGGCGTAGGCCACGCCGATGCGCGGCGTCGCTACGACAAGACGCTTCGGCACAACCGCACCGTGGTCCTCCACATGCAGGCCGCTGTCCGGGTGCGCTGGCGCGGCATTCAAGCGCCGGTCAATGGCGAGGGCCTTCGTCAACCGGCCCGGCCCCGCGATGCCCGCCACGCCGCGAATGAGCACGGCCGCCGGGTAGTTCGCCGGACCCGTGACGAGGTTGAGCATCTCGTGCACGCCGTAACAGAGGTAGACATACCACACGCCACCCGGCCGATACATCACCTCGGTGCGCGGCGTGCGGCCTTTGCTCGCGTGGCAGGCCAGATCGCGCTCGTCGTCGTAGGCTTCGACTTCGGTGATCACCAGCGCCGTCCGCCGGTCGCGCACCGTGCGGACCAACACTTTGCCCAGCAACCCGCGCGCGACGGCCACGGGGCCGCTTTCGCGGAATTCCTCGGGTGCCATGACGCGCGTCATCCGCCTGCTTTGTCGCCGCCGGAACACGCTCGCAAGCCCGCAGTGCGTCGCACCTACTGAACTTTCCCTCGGAGAAGAAAATAATCCTTGCTTACCCCCGGGGCCGTCCCCTTATTTCGCCCCTTTGAACTTATGAAAGCCACTATCAAGACACAGGGGAAGCAGTTCTCGGTTAGCGAGGGCGATATTCTCATCGTGGACCGCTATCCGAAGACGGAAACCGGCTCCGTGATCAACATCACCGAAGTTCTCGCCGCAGGCGAGGGCGACGCCTTCAAGGTCGGCACCCCGTTTCTCGCCGGCGCCTCGGTCACCGCCAAGGTGCTCGAGAACAAGCGTGGCAAGAAAGTCATCGTTTTCAAAATGCGGAAACGCAAAGGCTCC
>JANXWT010000005.1 GCA_025351035.1 Opitutia bacterium
AGGCAGTGCGCGTAGTCGTAGAGCGGGTAGATGCACCACTTGTCGCCGGTGTGGTGGTGAGCGGCGTGGCGGATGCGGTAGAGGAGCGGGTCGCGCAGCCAGATGTTAGGCGACGCCATGTCGATCTTGGCGCGGAGCGAGCGAGCGCCGTTCGGGAACTCGCCGGCCTTCATGCGCGTGAAGAGGTCGAGATTCTCGGCGACGGTGCGCGTGCGGAAAGGCGAGTCCTTGCCGGGCGTGTCGGGCGAACCGCGATAGCGCTCGGTTTCCTCGGGACTCAGATCGCAAACGTAGGCGTGGCCGCGCTTGATGAGCTCGACGGCATATTCGTAGAGCTGGTCGAAATAGCTGGAGGCGGAGAAGGGCTCTGCGGAAGAAGCTGAGAGCGGCACCGTTGCTGGCTGCTGCCAGCCCGGTGTTTGTCCGGGCCGTCGCCCGGCAAAAGAGCTGAGAGTTGAGAGTTCAATCGGAGCGAGATAGTAGTCCGGTTTTCCGTCAACGATCTGGAGAACGGGCGTGGCACCCTTGGGCTTGAAGCCGAGGGAATGGTCGGCCCAGCCGGCGATGAGCCAGCGCACATCGGTGATGATGGAGTCGACATACTCGACTTCCTCTTTGGCCGGATTGGTGTCGTCCATGCGTAGGTTGCACTGGCCGTGGTTTTCGCGGGCGATGCCGAAGTTCAGGCAGATGGATTTCGCGTGGCCGATGTGGAGGTAGCCGTTCGGCTCGGGCGGGAAGCGCGTGACGATCTTCGGGTAGCACTGCTCGGCGACGTGGGCCGCGACGATGTCGCGGATAAAATCGTTCGGGGCGGGCGCGGGTGTGGTGGTCGGATCGGACATAAAAGAAATTGGCGAGTGCAGGATTGGTGCCGGCAAATAAACGAATTTTCAGCCGCGAAACCGCAGGGAGGACTTGCCGCGGGTGGGCGACAGACCGTCGGCGGACATTTCCTTGAGCAGACTGGCGAGGTAGGGGATGAGCTGTTTCTTGCGGGAGACGACCCCCGGGAGGTCGAAGATTTCATCCTGCTCGACATGCGCGTAGGAAATGCGCCGGATGAAGTCGGTGTCGCCTTTCACGAGGAGGAGCGAGTTTTGAGTGTTGATGTCGGTGACGAGCAGGCCGGCGAACGCGAGTTTCTCGTCGGTGCGGAGCTGAGCCAGCGCGGCGGCGATGGCGGGGGCGTGCGCCCAGAAATTGTCGAAGCCAAGTTCCTCGACTTGCGAGACTGCGAAGTGGACGCCTTCTTCGTCGTAGACTTTAAAATCGGAGCGCACGATCTTGGCAGGCGGGCTGGCGAGGATGACGGAACCGGAGCTGAAGATGAGCTCGGCAAGCTGGCGTGACTCGACACCGGCAATGGGCGCGAGCCAAGCGAGCACCTCGGCATCCTTCGCTGTGGAGGTGGGGCTTTGCAGGAGCAGCGTGTCGGAGATGATGCCAGCCATCATCAAGCCGGCAAGGTCGGCCGGCGGCGTGAGACCGTGCCGACGGAAGAGGTCGGCGACGATCGTCGAGGTGGAACCGACGGGTTCGTTGAGGAAGAGGATGGGCTGCGGTGTCGCGATGGTGCCGATGCGGTGGTGGTCGATGATTTCGGTGATGGTGACTTCATCGGCACCGGGCACGGCCTGCGTGAGTTCGTTGTGATCGACGAGCACGAGGCGGGTGGGCACAGGCTTGAGCACATCGGCCTTGGTGAGGATGCCGAGCAGCGAGCCGTCGTCGCCGACAACCATCATGGCGTGGGCGGGATGGTGGGCGAACTTGCGGCGGATGTCGCTGAGCCGCGTGTCGGCGTTCACCGTAGTGAATTTATGGTCGATGAGCGGCGCGAGGCGGCCCGCGGTGCGAATGAGCCAGGCAGTCGTCGCCGTGTCGTAAGGGCTGATGAGCAGGCTCACACCCCGTTCGCGTGCGGCCGCGGCTACTGGGCCCTCGACGGACAGATTGCCTGAGATGACGAGGGCGCGCACGCCGAGCTCGATGGATTTGAGCTGGATGTCGCGACGGTCGCCGACGACGATGATGGATTGGGCAGCCGGAATACCCTCGGCTTCGGAGAGCCGCCAGAAGGAAGAAATGTCCATCGCGCCGATGCGGACGAAGAGGTCTTCGACACGGTCGGCGTTGACGAGGTGCAGCGTCCGAGCGCGTAGGGTGCGGGACATGGAGTCGAGGCAGGTGTGGACTTTCCGCATCAACTTGGGCGCGGTGACCGGCGGCATGAAAAAGTGCGCAAGCTGGGCGCCGGTGACCGTGCCGATGAGTTTATGCGCGGTGGAAAGCACGGGCACGAGCCGGATATCGTGCCGGTCAATTAACTCCAGTGCTTCCGCACAAGTGGCGGTTTCGCCGACGGAGTGGATCTGCTCGGCCATGACATCGCGCACGCGCGGGGACACATCGCTAAGGTAAACGGGCAGAGGAGTCTGAAAGCGCGTGAGGATAGCATCGATGCGGGCGTTGGTATTTCCACAACGCGCGGCGACGTAGCCCGGGCGTCCACTCATCTGTTTGAACGCCGCGTAGGCGATCGCGGAGCAAATCGAGTCGGCGTCGGGATTCTTGTGACCGATGACGTAAGTGGGATGAGCGGCAGCCATGGAAAGGAGCGGCAAGCTACGGCAGAGGCCGGGTCCGGGGGAAGAAATAAAAGAACCCGGCCGTGGCAGGCCGGGCTCTTTTTGGCTAAGCCGAAAGCTATGACGGCCTGGCAAAATTGAGTGCTACTGGGGCGCCGAGGCTGCCGTGCCGGCAGCGGTGCCGATTTTGGCTGAGGCGGTGCCGTAAATTTTGGCGTTGGTCGGGATGGCTTGGGTGACGTTGGGACCCTTCTTGCCATTGCTCAGCGTGAGTTGCAGGGCGGTTTCAGTCAGATTGGGATAGAATTGGACATTGCCGCCGAGGAAGGCGATGTGGCCGCCGACATCCTTGTAAACCGCCGTGGCGGCATCCCAGGTGCCCGCGGTCTGCAGGCCCCGGGTATAGGCGACGGGAGAGGTGGGAGCGTCGCCCATCCGCAATCCGCCCACCAATTCAAAGCTCAGGTCGGTCTTGCCGGTGAAGCTCGAGTCAAGGGCCGTGCGCGAAGACGGATTGACGATCGCGATCGGATACGTGCCGTCGAATTGCTGATCACCCTTGGCGAAATAGAAATTTGGGTCAGTGAGAATCCCTCGTTGAGCGAGAATTCCTGCCCAAAGATAAGCGCCAGTGCCGCCAGAAACGGGAGGTGAACTCTGCGACGGATCGGGCAGTCGGTCGTTATTGTCGGCGGCATAGATGGTCGCAGCCTTGACGATCTCGCGGAGATTGTTGGCGTCGACCGTGCGCTGGGCGGTTTCACGGACTTTGCCGACGGTCGGGAAAATCAAGGCGGCCAAAATGCCGATGATGGCGATGACGGTCAGCAGCTCAATCAGCGTGAAACCGGCGGAAGGCGGACGGGCAGATATAGTCATAGATCGGCCCACCCGCAGTCGAGCCAGCATCGGAAAGAAACACAAGGCGAAATCATCGCGGTGAACATTTGTCTAAGCTCTTGCTTCGCGGTGGAAAACCAGCACTTTGCAAATGGCTCGGGATCGCGACATGGGTCGTCAGATTTGCGTTCCGGACGAATCGCGTTAACCCGTCCCACTCCACAACTCCATAATGGCCAAATCCCACAAGTGCGACCTTTGCGCCCAGCCTGCGACGGTGCATCTCACCCAGATCGTCAACAACAAGATTCACAAAGTCGATCTGTGCGAAGCCTGCGCCCAAGCCAAGGGCGTGACCGACCCCAGCGGCTTTTCGCTCGCCGATTTGCTGCTGAAGGCGTCGCTGAATCCCGAGCCGGCCGGCGACGTGCGCTGCAAAACTTGCGGGTTTACTCAGCAGGATTTCAAGAAAACCGGCCGCTTCGGCTGCCCGGAGTGCTATGGCTATTTCCAGCAGATTCTCGAGCCGGGGCTCGACTCGATGCACAAGGGCGTGATGCACACTGGCAAGATCCCGCAGCGCGCACTCGCGCGGCGTTCGCTTTACGAACGCCTCACGCACCTGGAGACCGAACTTGATCAGGCGATCAAGTCGGAACGTTACGAGGATGCCGCGCGTTATCGTGACGAGATTCACCAGGTTCGACAGTCATCCGGCCGCAAACAGGAAGCCTGAAATGAAAATTAACGAGCTCCTTGATGCACGCTCCGAGTTGACGGACACCGCCGCCAGCAAAAGCGCCGTTGTGCTCATGACGCGCATCCGGCTCGCGCGCAATCTCACTGGGCATCCCTTTCCCGGCTGGGCGAAGGACGCGCAAAAACGGGAGCTGCGTGACGTCTGCCTGCAGGCGGTCGCCTCTTTGCAGCAGATGAAGCGCGGCCTCGCCGTGGCGGTCGACGAACTGGAGGATTTGGAGAAGCAGATTCTCGTCGAACGCCACCTGATCAGCCGCGAGCTGAGTCACGGCAAGGCCGGCACCGGCGTCGTGATCAGCAAGGACCAATCATGCGTCGTGATGATCAATGAGGAGGACCATCTGCGCATTCAGTCCATGCGCGCCGGCTTTCAGTTCAAGAAAGTCTGGAACACCATCAACGCACTCGACACCGACCTTGAGGAGCACCTCGACTACGCGTTTTCACCCAAACTAGGCTACCTCACCGCCTGCCCGACCAATCTCGGCACCGCGATCCGCGCCTCGACGATGATGCATATGCCGGCGCTCGTCATCACCGGCCAGATGGAAAAAGTCGTGCGTGCGGTGAACCAGCTTGGCATGGCTGTCCGCGGCCTCTTCGGCGAAGGCTCCGACGCCAGTGGCAGTATTTTCCAAATCTCCAATCAGACCACGCTCGGCGAGACCGAGGAGGAGATCATTCGCCATCTCACCGGCGTGCTTAACACGATCATCGAGCAAGAGCTCAATGCCCGCGAAAAGCTACTCGAGACCGAAGCCAACAAACTCTTCGACAAGATCGGCCGCGCTTACGGCATCTTGCAAAATGGCCATGTGCTTAGTTCCGGCGAGGCCATGAACCTGCTTTCGCTCATTCGGCTGGGCAGCGATCTCGGCGCGTTCAGGAATGCCCCGCTGGCCGCCGTCGACCGCCTGTTCATCGAGTGCCAGCCCGGCCATGTGCAGCACGCCACCCGCGGCGCGACCGAGCCGGGCCGGCGCGATGTGCTCCGCGCCGAACTGTTGCGCGCCGAATTTGCCAAAGTGCCTCCTCCTGACTTCACTCACACCACAATTTAACCGAGAGACACACTTTACCTCACTCCATGGAACCGATGAACAACTTCACACCGCGCGCCCAGCAAGTGCTCGCTTTGGCCCGCAAGGAAGCCGACCGCTTCCACCATAATTACGTGGGCACCGAGCACCTTCTGCTCGGGTTGATCAAATTGGGGCAGGGCGTCGCCGTGAGCGTGCTCCAGAAGATGGGCCTTGAGTTGGAGACTGTCCGTGCCGAAGTGGAAAAACAGGTGGGCATCGGCCAGGAATCCAAGACACCCGCCGGGAGCATTCCTTACACGCCGCGCGTCAAGAAAGTCCTCGCGCTCGCCGGCAAGGAGGCGAAGACCCTCAACCATTCCTACGTCGGCACCGAGCACATCCTCCTCGGCCTCCTCCGCGAAGGCGAGGGCGTGGCCGCCCGCGTGCTCAAGACCCTCGACATCGACATCGAGCGCACCCGCAACGAAATTCTCCGCGAACTCGACCCGCAGTTCTCCGCCGGTCAGAGCGGCGAAGGCACCGGCACTCCCGCTGGCGGTGAGGAAGTTGCTTCGCGCGGCAATCCCGAGGACAAGAAGGAGGTCAAGACACCGGCGCTGAAGGCGTTTGGCCGCGACCTTACCGAGCTGGCCCGCAAGGGCGAGATGGACCCCGTCGTCGGACGCAAGAGCGAGATCAGCCGCGTCATCCAGATTCTCTGCCGCCGCACCAAGAACAACCCCGTGCTCGTCGGCGAGGCCGGCGTCGGCAAGACCGCCATCGTTGAGGGCCTCGCGCAGGAAATCGCCAAGGGCAACGTCCCGGAAATCCTCGCCGACAAGAAAGTCATCACGCTCGACCTCGCGCTGATGGTCGCCGGCACGAAATACCGCGGCCAGTTCGAGGAGCGTATCAAGGCCGTGATGGACGAGATCAAGCGCTCCAAAAACGTCATTATCTTTATCGACGAGATGCACACCATCGTCGGCGCCGGCGCCGCCGAGGGCGCGATGGACGCCTCGAATATTTTCAAGCCCGCCCTTTCGCGCGGCGAGCTGCAGTGCATCGGCGCGACCACGCTCAACGAATACCGCAAATACATCGAGAAGGACAGCGCCCTCGACCGCCGCTTCCAGATGGTCAAGGTTGAGGCTCCGTCCGTCAACGACACCATCCTCATCCTCAAGGGCATTCGCGGCAAATACGAGGAGCACCACAAAGCCGTCTTCACCGACAAGGCGATTGAGGCTGCCGCCAAACTCTCCGACCGTTACATCACCGGCCGCTTTCTCCCCGACAAGGCCATCGACGTCATGGACGAGGCCGGCTCGCGAGCCCGCATCACCTCGCTCAATCGACCGCCCGAGATCGAAGCCCTCACGAAGGAGATCGACGAGGTCTGCGTGCAGAAGGAGCAGGCCATCGCCGCCCAGCATTTCGAAGAGGCCGCCAAATTCCGCGACCGCGAAAAACAGCTCCGCCTCAAGCAGGAACAACTCATCACCGACTGGAAAAAGACCCGCGACGAAAACCGCATCACCGTCGACGAGGAGCAGATGGCCTACATCGTGGCTGAGTGGACCGGCATCCCGCTCAGTCGTCTGGAGAAGAAGGAAAGCGAGAAGCTGCTCGTCCTCGAAGGCGAGCTGCAGAAGAACATTGTCGGCCAGGATCTGGCTACCATCGCGATCGCCCGCGCGCTGCGCCGTTCGCGCGCCGACCTCAAGGATCCGCGCCGCCCGATCGGCTCGTTCATGTTTCTCGGACCGACCGGCGTGGGCAAGACGGAGCTCGCCAAACAGCTCGCCGCGCAAATCTTCGGCTCGCAGGACGCAATCGTGCAGATCGACATGTCGGAATACATGGAGAAATTCTCCGTCTCGCGTCTCATTGGCTCGCCTCCGGGCTATGTTGGCTATGAGGAGGGCGGTCAGCTCACGGAGTCGGTCCGCCGCCGGCCGTATTCCGTCATCCTCTTCGACGAAATCGAGAAGGGCCACCCCGACGTCATCCAGCTCTTGCTGCAAATTCTGGAGGACGGTCGGCTCACCGACTCGCTCGGCCGCACCGTGGATTTCCGCAACACCATCATCATCATGACGACCAATGTCGGCGCGGCGCTCATCCAGCGCCAGACGACGATGGGCTTCGCCGCCGCCGGTTCGTCTGATTTCAGCGACCAGGAAAAACTGAAGGAGAAAGTGCTCGAGGAGGCCAAGCGCATCTTCAAGCCCGAGTTCCTCAACCGCATCAACGATCTCGTGGTCTTCCGGTCGCTCAGCAAGGACGACCTCCTCAAGATCGTGGACATTGAACTCGCCAAAGTCTCGCAGCGGCTCGCCGCGCGACATATCCTTCTCGATTTCTCGGCCGAGACGAAGGTCCTCTTCATCGAGAAAGGCTACGACGAAAAATACGGTGCGCGCCCGCTGCGCCGGGCCGTCGAGCACCTTCTCGAAGACCCGCTCGCCGAGGCCATGCTGCGCGGTGATGTCAAGGAAGGCGACCCGATCATGGTCGTGCGCAACGGCGACAAGCTTGAGTTCCGCGCGAAGTCGCCGGCCGCCGGCAGCGGCGTTTCCTCGTAACGGCGGTGTGGAGCTTTTGGCCGCGCTGACTGAACGGGTCGTCGTTCGGGCGTTGGCACGACGCGAAGGTGCAGCATTCCTGCGCGCATGGAAACTACAGTGACTCTAGCGGATTGGCGCACGCAGTATCGCAACAGCCAGCCGCTCGCTGTGGCGGAGCTGCTGCTGCTCGCCGCACTGCTCTCGCTCCAATTCATGAATTTCGGAATCCAAATCTCGCCGACACTGATGGTGCTCGGCTGGCTCTCGCTGCTGCTGCGGCGGATCGGCTGGAAAGGCATTGGAATGGGCAAGCCCGCGATGGGGTGGACCCGCACGTTGATCTGGGGGGTGGTGGGCGGTGTGCTCGCGGATAGCCTCAGCACTTGGGTGGTCGGACCAACGGTCCAACATTTTACCGGAAGCCTCCCAGATGTTAGCTCGTTCCGGGCCTTGACTGGAAATGTGAGCAGGTCGCTTCTCATGTTGACCATTGGTTGGACCTTCGCCGCGTTCGGCGAGGAAATCATCTTCCGAGGCTATTTGTGCAATCGGCTGACTGACGTAGTGGGCAATAGTCGTGCAGGTTGGACTCTGGCTCTGGCGTTCAGCAGCGTGTTCTTCGGATTGCTGCACAGCTACCAAGGTGTCTCCGGCATGATCGACGTTTCCATCAGTGGTGCGCTATTCGGCTTCGGTTACTACCTGAGTGGCCGGAATCTCTGGGTGGCGATATTGATGCACGGCATTGCCGACACGATCGGCGTGGTGAAATTCTACTTCGGCATCTATCCCGGAGCTTAGTCGCGGCAGCACGGCGGCGGTGAACGCGCCATCCGGATTGCATGCGGCCCGTGCATCGGTTTGCTCGCGGGGTGTCCCTGCGCCTCGCTCTCCTGTTAGGCTTTTGTGCCGTCCCGCGCCTTTGCGGGGCGATGGAAGAAATCAGCGCGGCGGAAATTGCCCGCGGGCCGTCACCGCAACGAATCGCCGCACTCGTCGACGAAGCCGCGACGCGCGGCTGGGGCGCGTTGGTCGAGCCGCTGCGCACGGCCGCGATGTCCGCTTACGAGACGCGGCCCGAGCAGGCGCAGGCTTGGTATTTTCTCTATCGTTGGGCCGCTCTGCTCGGCCAGCCGGAGAGCAAGGCGCTGCCGGCGTGGATTGACGCCGTCAACCGCGCCAAGGCCGGACATCCGAACATGTCGGCAAATTACCATGCGAGCG
>JANXWT010000008.1 GCA_025351035.1 Opitutia bacterium
GAAATGTTTCGGGCGCGATTTGCCCGGCCAGCATGTAGCCGAGCAGGTCCTTCAGCGCGTTGCCCACCATCAGCACGAACCCCAGCAATCCGACCGCCGCCGCGCACGTGAGCGCGACATTGGCGAAGATGTGCCGGTGGATGAGTTTCATCGGATAGCTTGGAGCCAAGAGCTAAGAGCCGAGAGCCGGACAGCAACAAGCAATTGGTCGCCAGCTTGACTCTGGACTCTGAGCTCTAAGCTCTAGACTCTCTTCTCTGCCGATGTCCTTCCAGCCCGCCAAGCCCGCCCTCTACGGCGAAACTCTCGACTCGCTCGCCGCCGCCCTTGCGGCGCAGGGCCAGCCGGCGTTCCGCGCGAAGCAGATCATGGACTGGCTCTACAAGAAGCGCGTCGCGACGTGGGACGAGATGACGAATCTCCCGCGCGATTTCCGCGCGTGGCTCGCGGCGAACTTCGACCTCGCCCCGACCGCGCTCGTCTTCGACCGCCAGTCGACCGACGAGACCGACAAACTCCTTCTCGAACTCGGCGACAAATCCCTCATCGAAACCGTCATCATCCGCGTGCCGCAAGTCGGCGTCGGCGTCGACGAGTCGCGCAAGACCATCTGCATTTCCACGCAGGTCGGCTGCGCGATGGGCTGCAAGTTCTGCGCCTCCGGGCTCGAAGGCCTCAAGCGCAACCTCTCCGCCGGCGAGATCGTCCACCAGCTCATCCAAGTCTGCCGCCTCGAGGACGCCCGCACGCCGCGCGCCCGCGCCGAGCTGGCGTCGTTCGACAACATCGTCGTCATGGGCATGGGCGAACCGCTCCACAACTACGACGCCATTGTCCGCGCGCTTACTATCGTCAACGCCGAGTGGGGCCTCGGTTTCGGCGCGCGCCGCATCACGCTCTCCACCTCCGGCCTCGTGCCGAAGATCCGCCAGCTCGCCGCCGAACCGCTCGGCATCCGCCTCGCCATCTCGCTCCACGGCGCGACCGACGAAGTCCGCGAGCAGATCATGCCGGTCAACAAACGCTACCCGCTCGCCGAGTTGCTGCCCGCCGTGAAGGAATTTTCCGAGACGAAGGGCCGCATGGTCACGCTCGAGTTCATCCTCATCGAGGAGATCAACGACACCTTCGACCAAGCCGAGAAACTCCGCGACATCGCGCTCGACCTGCACGCGCACGTGAACCTCATCCCCTACAACACCGTCGAGGGCCTCGCGTGGAAACGCCCGAGCCTGACACGGCAGATGAAATTCGCCGACGTGCTCGCCGACGCCGGCGTGTCCGTGACGCTCCGCCGCGAAAAAGGCCACGACATCAACGCCGCCTGCGGCCAGCTCCGCCTCAAGACCGAAAAAGCCCGCGAAGCCGGCAGCACTGGCTGACCGGGCGGCACTTCCCGCGCGCCAGCCGTATTGATCCCAAGGACTGGTGAATCATCGCCAGATGCGTTTGCAGTTTGCACCGGCGCGGCCTTTCCGTTCAGTCATCGGGCGATGCTTCCATGCCCTCTCCCCGTCCGTCTGGCCGCGATCATTTGCGCCGGACTCGTTGCAATTTCTCCTGCCTCTGCGCAAGACACCATCAAGGTCGGCGAATACGGTGCCTTCACCGGCAAGGACGCAGCCTTCGGCGTCTCAGCGCGCAAGGGCGTCATCCTCGCCTTCGAGGAGGCCAACGCCGGCGGCGGTGTGCTCGGCAAAAAAGTCGAGCTGCTCACCGAGGACAACCAGTCCAAGCAAGGCGAGTCCGCCACCATCGCCAAGAAATTCGTCTCGCGCGACAAGGTCGTAGCCGTCCTCGGGGGCAATCCCTCCAACCACTCGCTGGAGGCTGCGCCCGTTTACCAGAACGCGAAGATCCCGATGATCGCCATCTCGTCGACCAACCCGCGCGTCACCGAAATGGGCGACTATATTTTCCGTGTCTGCTTCATCGACCCGTTCCAAGGCGCGGTGCTCGCGAAGTTCGCGCGTGGCACTCTGCACGCACAGCGCGCGGCCATCATCACCTCCGTGAACAATGCCTACAGCGTCGGCATCTCAAAGGTGTTCCGGGAACGATTCACGGCGGCCGGCGGCGAGATCGTCGCCGACCAGAAGCACAGCGAAGGCGACAAGGATTTCCGCGCGCAACTCACCGCCATCAAGACCGCGAACCCCGACGTGATTTTCCACTCGAGCAATTACACCGAGGGCGCGCTCATCTGCCGGCAGGCCCGTGCCCTCGGCTTCACCGGCCCGATCTTCGGCGGCGATGCTTGGGAAGCACCCGAGCTCATCACCATCGGCGGCGCGGCCGTCGAGGGCACCTACTACTCGACGCACTCCTCGCCCGAGTCGTCCGCACCCGAGGTGCAGGGCTTCGTGAAAAAATTCCGCGCCCGCTGGGAGGGCGAGATACCCGACAGCATCGCCGCCCTCGGCTACGACGCCGCCCTGCTCCTCTTCGACTCGCTCCGCCGCGCCGGCACCACTGACAGCGCCAAGCTCCGCGATGCCATCGCCGCCACGAAAAATTTCCCCGGCGTCACGGGCTCGATCACCATCGACGCCCAGCGTAACGCCACCAAGTCCGCCGTCATCCTCACAGTGAAGGACGGCAAGTTCAAATTCGTCGAGTCCGTCGCGCCGTGAGCGATTGAGAGCGGGGTGCCCTCACCCTGCTCTCAGCGCGTTGAGGTCAACGCGCTCCGCCCACGTTGCAGACGCGCTTTGTTCTTTCCTCACTCAACTCTCAGCGCTCAACTCTTTTGCCCGGCGATGGCCGGGACAAACACCGGACCCACCGCAGTGGGCAACAGTGCAACTATCGGCTCTCAGCTTTTCTCCCCTCCCCCCATGTCCCGCCCCCTGACCCTCCTCTGTTCGCTCACGCTTCTCTCCGCCGTCGCCCTCCGCGCCGACGACACCATCAAGATCGGCGAATACGCCTCGCTCACCGGCAAGGAGGCCGCTTACGGCGAGACCTCGCACAAGGGCATCGCCCTCGCCTTTGAGGAACTGAATGCCAAGGGCGGCGTGCTCGGCCAGAAACTCGAGCTCATCACCGAGGACAACCAGTCCAAGCAGGGCGAGTCCTCCACGGTCGTGAAAAAACTCCTCTCACGCGACAAGGTTGTCGCCATCCTCGGCGAGGTGGCGTCCATCCGCTCGCTCGAGGCCGCGCCCGTGATCCAGAACGCGAAGGTTCCGATGGTTTCCTCCGCCTCTGTGAACAGCAAGGTCACCGAGGTCGGCGACTACATTTTCCGCGTGTGCTTCGTCGACGCCTTCGAGGGCAACGTCCTCGCCGTGTTCGCCAAGGATCATCTCAAAGTTCGCAAAGTCGCCATTCTCACCTCCGTCTCCAACGCCTACAGCGTCGGCATGACACGCGTCTTCAAGGAGCGCTTCCTCGCCGACGGCGGCACCGTCGCCGCCGAGCCGAAATACTCCGAAGGCGACAAGGATTTCCGCGCGCAACTCACCGCCGTCAAGGCCGCGGGCGCCGATGCCATCTTCGCCTCCGGCTACTACACCGAGGCCGCGCTCATCTGCAAACAGGCGCGCCAGCTCGGTCTCAACGTTCCCATTTTCGGCGGCGACGGCTGGGATGCCCCGCCGCTCCTCGAGATCGGCGGCGCCGCGATGGAAGGCACCTTCCTCTGCGCCCACTACTCGCCCGACAACCCGAGCGCCGAGGTGCAGAATTTCAACCAGCGCTACCAAGCCCGTTGGGGTTCGATGCCGGACGCGTGGGCCGCACTCGGCTACGACTCCGCCCTCGTGCTCGCCGACGCTATCAAGCGCGCCGGGGTCGCCGACCCGAAGAAAATCCGCGACGCCCTCGCCGTCACCAAAGGCTTCCCCGCCGTCACCGGCCAGATCACGATGGATGCCCACCGCAATCCCACGAAGTCCGCCGTCATCCTCACGATCAAAGACGGCCAATACAAATTCGTGCAGACCGTCGCGCCATGAGCCCGCGCTTCTCATTCGGTTTTCTCCTCGCACTCGTTCTCGCCGTCAGTCTCTCCGCGCAGGAGACGATCAAGATCGGCGAGTTCGCCTCGCTCACTGGCAAGCAAGCCTCGTTCGGCCAGACCAATCACCGCGGTGTGCTGACCGCCGTCGAGGAACTCAACGCCGCCGACGGCGTGCTCGGACGTAAAATCGAGCTCGTCACTGAGGACACACGCTCGCTCCAAGGCGAAGCCGCCACTGCAGTGAAGAAACTCATCTCGCGCGACAAAGTCGCCGCCGTCATCGGCGAGACCGGTTCCTCCGCAGCGCTTGAGGCCGCGCCGCTCTGCCAAAACGCCGGCGTGCCGATGATCGCCGCGACCGCGACCAATGCGCGCGTCACGGAGGCCGGCAGTTTCATTTTTCGCGCCTGCTTTATCGACCCGTTCCAAGGCACCGTGCTCGCCAAGTTCGCTACGAACACCCTCAAGGTTCGCCGCGTCGCTGTCATCGTCGCCAACGGCAATGCCTACAGCGTCGGCCTCGTGAAATATTTCCGCGAGAGTTTCGCCGGCGAGATCGCCGCCGAGCAGAAATACTCCGAGGGCGACAAGGATTTCCGTGCGCAGCTCACGGCCGTCAAAGCCGCGAACCCTGACGCCATCTTTGCCTCCGGCGACTACGCCGAGTCGGCCCTCATCTGCAAACAGGCCCGCGAGCTCGGTCTGACCGTCCCGATTTTCGGCGGCGACACTTGGGATTCGCCGGCGCTCACTCAGATCGGCGGCCGCGCCGTCGAGGGCACTTATTTCTCCGCCCACTTCTCGCCCGACTCCGCCGACCCGCTCGTGAAATCCTTTGTGCAACGCTTTGCCGCCCGCTGGCAGGGCACCGTGCCCGACACCGGCACCTCCCTTGGCTACGATGCCATGATGCTCATCGCCGACGCCATGCGCCGCGCCGGCTCGACCGACGCCCGCAAAGTCCGCGACGCCCTCGCCGCGACCAAGGACTACCCCGGCGTGACCGGCCGCATCACCATCGACGCCCAGCGCAACGCCTCCAAGTCCGCCGTCATCTTCACCGTCCGTGACGGGAAATTCCAATACGTCGAGACGGTGGCGCCGTGATGAGCGGAAAGCCAATAGCCCAGAGCTAAGAGTCCAGAGCCTCCAAGCAATCGTGTTCAAATTTGAAAAACTTCTCGTTTGGCAAAGAGCGATCAGCTTCGGCGGCTTGATTTACCGGGTCACAAAGAATTTCCCACCAGACGAGCGTTTCGGGCTCACGAACCAGGTTCGCCGCGCGGCGGTATCAGTCGCCTCGAACATCGCTGAAGGATCGGCGCGGCCTGATCCTGACTTCTCCCGCTTTCTCGGCATCGCCTCCGGCTCGCTTTATGAGGCGGTGACTCAGGCCACCCTCGCAAAGCAACAGGTTTTTTGGGCTGAGAATGATTTCGCGACAATTTATCGGGACGCCGAGGAAATTGGTCGCATGCTCAGTGGACTGCGCGACAGTCTGAGCGGCGACAAGTCGACCAAACCCTCCTCTGGCTCTCAGCTCTAGACTCTAAGCTCTCAGCTTTCTCCAGTGACCGAATTCCTCCAGCAGCTCATCAACGGTATTTCCCTCGGTGCGATCTTCGCGCTGATCGCGCTGGGCTACACCATGGTCTACGGCGTGCTGCGTTTCATCAACTTTGCGCACAGCGACGTCTTCATGGTCGGCGCCTACGTGGGCTACTACATCGGCCAGCACGTGCCGGAGCACACCATCTGGGGCGGCACCCTCGCGCTCGTCGGTTCGATGGCCGTATGCGCGATTCTCGGCATCGTGATGGAGCGTCTCGCTTACCGCCCGCTGCGCGGCGCACCGACGCTTAACGTCCTCATCACCGCCATCGGCATGTCGCTCCTCCTGCAGAATCTCGGGCAATATTTCTTCGGCGCCACGCCGCGTCCCTATCCCGAGCTGTTCCCCGTCACGAATTACCAGTTCGGCGGCCTCGTCATCTCGAGCAGCCAGCTCGCCGTCATCGGCGTCACCCTTGGACTGCTGATCGTTCTCCGTTTCATAGTGCTGAAAACCAAGATCGGCACCGCAATGCGCGCCGTGTCGCTCAACCCGAAGGCCGCATCGCTCGTCGGCATCAACATCAACGTTGTCATCGCCTTCACGTTCGGGCTCGGCTCGGCGCTCGCAGCCGCCGGCGGCGTGCTCTACGCGCTCAACTACCCGTCGATCGACCCGCTCATGGGCACGCTGCCGGGACTGAAGGCGTTCGTCGCCGCGGTTCTGGGCGGCATCGGCAACATTCCCGGTGCCGCGCTCGGCGGGCTGCTGCTCGGCATCGTCGAGACCTTCGTCAACGGCAGCCAGTGGTCGACTTACAAGGATGCCATCGCCTTCGCCGTCCTCATCATCATCCTGCTGTTCCGCCCCGCCGGCCTGCTCGGCCGGTTCACCGTGGAGAAAGTCTAGGCATGAAAAAGCCCAGAGCCCAGAGTCTAGAGTCCAGAGCCAGCCAACCGCAGCGTTTGTCGTTGCTTGGTTTCAGGCTCTCAGCTCTCAGCTCTCAACTCTCAGCTTTCTGCTAATCCGTCATGCCCCGCCCGCACCTCGCTCTTCTTGCCACGCTCCTCGCCGCCTACGGCATCTTTGCGCTGTCGGATCGCATCGATCCTTACCACCTCGACGTGCTCGTCGGCATCGGCATCAACATCATCCTCGCTGTCAGCCTCAACCTCGTGAACGGCTACACCGGCCAGTTCTCGCTCGGCCACGCGGGGTTCATGTCCGTCGGCGCCTATCTCTCCGCCGCCGTCACGATGTTCCTTGGCCCGAAACTCCTCGGCGAAAGCGGCGGCACCGCCCTCGCGCAAAACTCCCTCTTCCTTGCCGCACTCGTCGCGGGCGGACTCAGTGCCGCCTTCGCCGGCCTGCTCGTCGGCATCCCTTCGCTCCGGCTCAAAGGCGACTACCTTGCGATCGTCACACTCGGTTTCGGCGAAATCATCCGCGTCATCATCCAGAATTTCGAACCCCTCGGCGGTGCGCTCGGCCTCAATGGCATTCCCGCCTGCACGAATATCTTTTGGGTGCTCGCCTTCGCTGCCGTCACGGTTTTCACCGTCACGTGCCTCGTGCACTCGACCTACGGCCGCGGCTTCCTCGCGGTGAAGGACGACGAGATTTCCGCCGAAGCCATCGGTCTCGACACCACGCGCTACAAGATCGTGGCATTCGTCGTCGGCGCGTTCTTCGCCGGTATCGCAGGCGGTCTCTACGGCCACTTCAAGCAGACGATTTCGCCCGGCGGCTTCGACTTCAACCGCTCCATCGAGATCGTCGTCATGGTCATCCTCGGCGGCATGGGCAACACCATCGGCGTCATCCTCGCCGCGATTTTGCTCACACTCCTGCCCGAAGTGCTGCGTCCCGTCGCCGAATACCGGATGATCCTCTACTCGTTCCTGCTGATCGTGCTGATGATCGCCCGGCCGCAGGGTCTCTTCAATTTTCATTTCTGGAAGCCCAAGTCTTGATGACCGCCCTCCCCCAGCTCGCTCAGGTCAAAAACCCGCCGCTCTTGCAGATCGACCGGGTTTCGATCCGTTTCGGCGGCCTCACCGCCGTCAGCACGGTCGACTTTGCGATTCACGAGGACGAACTCTGCGGACTCATCGGCCCGAACGGCGCGGGCAAGACGACGCTTTTCAATCTCATCACCGGCGTCTACCAGCCGACCGAAGGGGCGATCCGCTTTCAAGGCCGCTCGCTCGCGAAGCGGCGGCCGTTCGAGATCGCCGGTCTCGGCATCGCGCGCACGTTCCAGAACATCCGCCTCTTCGAGAGCCTCAACGTCGCTGACAACGTCCGCGCCGCGATGAATCTCCACCGCGAGACTTCGCCCGGCCACTCGCTGCTCCGCCTCGGTCGTTTCCAGACCGAGGAGAAGGCACTGACCGCACGCGCCGAGGAGTTGCTTGAACTTTTCAATCTCCGCCGTTTCCGTGACGCCCCCGCGAAGAGCCTGCCCTACGGCGAGCAACGCCGCCTCGAAATCGTCCGCTGCCTCGCCACCAAGCCGAAGCTCCTGCTCCTCGACGAGCCGGCCGCCGGCATGAATCCGAACGAGAAGGTCGAGCTCATCCGTCTCATCCAGCACGTGCAGCAGGAGTTCAAGCTCTCCGTCCTGCTCGTCGAGCATTCGATGAAGGTTGTCATGGGCTGCTGCAAGCGCATCGCCGTGCTCGACTACGGTGTGAAAATCGCCGAGGGCGCGCCCGCCGCCATCCAGTCCGACCCGAAGGTCATCGAGGCCTACCTCGGCGAGGATCACCAAAAATCACTCACCCACCACTAAGCACCATGCTGGAAGTCAAAGACCTCTCCGTCAGCTACGGCGCCATCTCCGCGCTCGGCGGCATCTCGTTCAAGGTCGAACCCGGCTCCATCGCCACGCTCATCGGTGCGAACGGCGCGGGCAAGACCACGACGCTGCGCACGATCTCCGGCCTCCTCCGCGCGAAAAGCGGCAGCGTGACCTTCGGTGGCGCCGACCTCACGAAGCTGCCACCGCACCAGATCGTCGCCCGCGGCCTGTGCCATGTGCCCGAGGGCCGCATGATTTTCTCCAACCTCACCGTCGACGAAAACCTCTCGATGGGCGCCTACCTCCAGAAGGACAAGGAGCGCATCGCGCGCGACCGCGACTACGTGTTCAGCATTTTCCCGCGGTTGAAGGAGCGTCTCACGCAGCAGGCCGGCACGCTGTCCGGCGGCGAACAGCAAATGCTGGCCATCGGCCGTGCGCTGATGGGCGGGCCCAAGCTGCTCATGCTCGACGAACCCTCGCTCGGCATCGCACCCAAGCTCATCAGCACTATTTTCGAGAAGATCGTGGAGATCAACCGGAGCCACGGCATCACAATTTTGCTCGTCGAGCAAAATGCGAATCTCGCTCTCGAAATCTCCAACTACGCTTTTGTTTTGGAGACCGGCCGGATCGTCATGCAAGGCCAGTCGCCCGAGCTCCGCGCCAACCCCGAGCTGAAAGCCGCCTACCTCGGCGGCTGATAGTGTCGTAGCGTATTCGTGTGCAGGGGGGCGCAGGCTTGCCTTCGCTCAAACGTTCTCGTCCTCGACGGCACTCATCACCCTGCGATTGGCCGGCAAGTGCTGCGGGAAAAACGTGTAATAAAGCATCAACTGCCAACTGCGTGAGGCCCGGTAAAGCAACACGGGCACGACCACCGAGATGCCGATCGCCAGCCAAGTGGCGGCGGTGTCACTGAGCGTGCCATGATACCAAAGCAGCGCGACCGGCGCGAGGAACACAACGAGCGTCACGCCGTAGTTGAGCGACATCGCCCCGAGGAAAAAACCCTCGTCCTTCTCCAGCCGGAGATGGCACTGCGGGCACTCCTTGTTCAGCCGCAGCGATGCGCCCGGCGGAAACAGCGTCTTTCCCCCGCAGTTGGGGCAGTGAACCGTCAGCCCGCGCGTGATGATCTGCGACTGCGTAACCTTCATGGAGGAACAAGCAACCACGGATGGGGCGGATGGGCACGGAAAAAAGGCGCTCCGTTGCGGGAGCGCCTTGGAAATTATTTTTGCAGGCCGGCTCAGGCGCCGAGTTGAAAGCGCACGAAACGGCGGATCTGCATGTTCTCGCCGAGCTTCGCGATCTTCTCGGTAAGGATGTCCTTGATCGCCTTCTCGGGCTGCTTGACGAAGGGCTGGTCGAGGAGGCAAATCGTTGAGTAATATTTCTCGAGCTTGCCTTCGATGATCTTCTGCATGGCGGCGGGTGGCTTGCCGGCGACCTGCGCGGCGGCGATGTCGCGCTCCTTGGCCAGATCGGCCTCGGGC
>JANXWT010000081.1 GCA_025351035.1 Opitutia bacterium
GACCTCGCCCTCATCTGGGTCAACGACAGCGTGGCCCGCATGGAGAACCGCGCGCGCGATGCCCTTGCCGCAATGGGCACCGGCGAAGAACTGAAGATGCAGCTCGGCCTCGCCCGCAAGCTCCTCCGCTGGACGCCGCTCAACACGATCGCGATGCGCCGCCGCATCGCCGCTCGTCTCGGAACGGTGGGCGCTTATCCCGCGCTGATTGCGGCGAAATAGGACGCGGCTTGCCTCGCAGCCAATCTCCCGGCAACTGATTGCCGGACGGACTGCCCGTCCTTTCAAGAATCTCCCCGCCATGAAAAAATCCGTGACCAAAGCCACCTTCCGTTGGGAAGACCCGTTCCTCCTTGAAGAACAACTGACCGAAGAAGAGCGGATGGTGCGCGACTCCGCGCGGAATTACTGCCAGGGCAAACTCATGCCCGGTATCATCGAGGCGAACCGCCACGAGAAGTTTGACCGCGAGATTCTCAACCAGCTCGGCGAACTCGGCCTGCTCGGCTCGACGATCGAGGGCTACGGCTGCGCGGGCGTGAACTACGTCAGCTACGGCCTCATCGCGCGCGAGGTGGAGCGCGTCGACTCCGGCTACCGCTCGGTGATGAGCGTGCAGTCGTCGCTCGTGATGTTCCCCATCCACGCCTACGGCTCCGAGGAGCAGCGCAAAAAATTCCTGCCCAAGCTCGCGACCGGCGAGTGGGTCGGCTGCTTCGGCCTCACCGAGCCCAACGCCGGCTCCGATCCCGGCAGTATGACGACCCGCGCGCGCAAAGTCGCCGGCGGTTACCGCCTCACCGGCACGAAGACGTGGATCACCAACTCGCCCATCGCCGACGTGTTCATCGTCTGGGCGAAGGATGACGACGGCGAGATCCGCGGTTTCATCCTCGAGAAACCCATGCAGGGTCTCACCGGCCCGAAGATCGAGGGGAAATTCTCCCTGCGCGCGTCGCCCACCGGCATGATCGTGATGGAGGACGTCGAGGTGCCCGAAGAAAATCTCCTCCCCAACGTGAAGGGCCTCAAGGGTCCGCTCGGTTGCCTGACGAAAGCGCGCTACGGAATTTCCTGGGGCACGCTCGGCGCCGCCGAATTCTGCTGGCACGCCGCCCGCCAATACACGCTCGACCGCAAACAATTCGGCCGCCCGCTTGCGGCGAACCAGTTGATCCAACTCAAGCTCGCGAACATGCAGACCGAAATCACGCTCGGCCTGCAGAGCGTGCTGCGCGTCGGCCGCCTGATGGACGACGGCAAGTGCACGCCCGAGATGGTCTCGCTGGTGAAGCGCAATTCCTGCGGCAAAGCCCTCGACATCGCGCGCGTCTCGCGCGACATGCACGGCGGTAACGGCATCGCGGACGAATACCACGTCATCCGCCACGTGATGAATCTGGAAGCCGTAAACACCTACGAAGGCACGCACGACATCCACGCCCTCATCCTCGGCCGCGCGCAGACCGGCATCCAGGCCTTCGGCCCGGAGTGAGACTTTCCGAGCCTCGCGGCGCGGGTGCATTCCGGCAATGTCATCTATTATATGACAATGGCCCGGATGGGCGTCCCCGATGAATTGTCATATAATAGATGACATTGCTGCCGGGACCGAGCCGGATCGTGTTGACCGCCACACGCGGGGAGCCTCCAGAAGGATCGTCAGCAACGGACACCATGAGACTGCGACGCGACACGCCAAGCCAGCACAAACCGGCTCACGGATTGACCGTGATGCGGAGCGAGTCGGATTTCCGGCCCTGATCGTCAAAGGCCGTGACGTGGAAATCGTAGGTGCGGCCGCGGGGCAAAATTACTTCGAGAAACCAGATCTGGTCGCCCTGGCGCTTGCTGACGAACTTGACCTCTTCGAGCGGCGTGTTCGCACCCTCGTATCGGCAGGTGCCCTCGACGGATTGCACGACGCCGTCGGCGAGCACGGCAACCTCGACGACAATCCGGTAGCGGTGCTGGCCGTAGGGCTCGGCGCGACTCGCGAGATGGTAAATGGCGGGCACGCCGGGCGTGCGGTTGGCCACGAGGTTCTTAATCGTCGTGACCGTGGTGCTGGCCTGCGTGGGCGTCTTGGTCTTAATCGGCGGCGGCACCAACGCGCCCGGGGGATTCGCCAGCGAGTCGTTGAGCACGACGTTGTAGCCGGTGGCGAACACCGGCGTGTAGCCAAGCAGGTCAGTCCGGCCGTCGCCGTCGAAATCCGCGGCGAGAAACGCGCGCTGCTCCGGGAAATCGCCGTGGCCCAGACGTGGCCACACGGGATTGCGTCCGAAACGGCGGTAGTCCGCACCCAAGTAAACGCGCAGGCCGTTGCGGCCGGCAATGCCGATGTCTGGCCGCCCGTCGGCGTTGAAATCGCCGGTGACGATCGACGCCGTGCCCAAACCCACACCGTATTCGCTGCCGATAAGTTCCCACGGATCCTCCCAGCCCGCGCGGCCCGCCGCGCCGTAGACGACCCGGATGCGTTCGCCGCGGTCCACTTCACTGTCGGTCATGACGAGGTCGCAGCGGCCATCGCGATCGAGGTCGACCGCGAGGAGATCGCGCGCGAAATCGTCCTTGCCGCCGATGGGCCAGAGGAAGGGCTTCGTCGCGCCGCGCTGGTTGAAATACATCCACGCGCCCGTCGAGCGGCCGGAGCTCTCGGTGGAAATCGCGAGGTCGGTGAACTTGTCGCCGTCGAAATCCCCGGCGACGAGGCAGACGATGCGGTCGAACTTCACCTCATAGGGCGCGCCGGCCGCCGTGACGCCCGAGCGGGCGACGCCGAGCAGACGGAAGGTGTTTTCGCCCTCGATCACGGCGACACCCATCGGCAGCGAGCCGGAGAAGAAACGCCCGACGGCCGGACTCCGCAGCGGCAGCTTGGCGTGGTAGGCGGCGAGCGAGGGCACGAAGCTGCCGTCGCCCGAGCCAAACCAGACCTGCGCGATCGGGCCGCCGGTAACGACGAGATCTGTCTCACCGTCGCCGTTGAAATCGCCGCTCTGGATGAATTCGGCTGGAAATTTTTCCAACGCCGCGAGGTCAAGCTGCCCGCTGCGCGCGAAACCGCCGGCGCCGTCGGTGCGATAAAGCATGACGCCGTCTTCCAGCGCCGCGAAGCCGCGGCACCGGCCGGCCGCCGCGAAAAGCAGCACGGCCTGCAGCGGCGCTTTGGCGGTGGCGATGCCCGCCGTCGGGCCGAACTTGAATTTTGGCGCGGCGAGCACGGCCGTGTTGAAACGCACCGCCTCGTTGTCCTTCGTGCGCGGCAATTGCTCAAGCCATGCCTCGACGAGGTCGGCGCCAGGAATCTGGCGCGGCAGGTCGAGTGTGCGCGGGAGCGGATCAGGCAACGGCGTGGCGGCTTGGGCAATTTCCACCGGCCCGGCGGCGTTGGGGCCGGCGGTGGCGGCATCTTCGGATTTCCGCGTGCTGCGGATGCGGCCGAGCTCGATCCACTCGTCGAATTTTTCGTCCGTGCCCTCGTAGGCGACGAAACAGCGCGCAGGTTCGACCTTCACGATGATCGCGCGGTGACCCGCGCCGGCCTTGTCGACGAGGATGCGCATGCCGGGTTCCGGTTTCCATTCATCGGCCGAAGCCCTGCGGGGTGCGAACACCGCAACTAGCGCCACGGCCCAACATATTCCTATGCCAATCGAAAATGAGCGGAGAGCCGGCAGCAAGGTCATGCGCGTTCAGTTTGCCAACCCGCGCGGCCCTGACAACCAAATCTAGCGCGAATCCAGGCGGTGCCTCTCGGCAGCCTCCTCTGGCGTGACCGGCTGATTTGGGGTCAGGGCTGGCGCGGCTCGAAAGGCCGCGGTCGACCCCTGTCGATTTTTGGCCGTCCATTGGTTTTCGTCGGACCGCATTCACCCGCCTCGTATCCCGCTTGCATCAACCCCAGTGGACGCTAACGTCGGCATCAACATGGCCGACTTCCCCAAGCCTGTTGATGAACGACCGCAATTGGTCCTCCCCAGCAAAGCACCTTTACGCGCTCACCTCGAAGAGCGCGAAAAGGTGTTCAAGCAGCGTGCCGATGAATTAGTAGCACTTGAGGAGCAGCTACAGGCAGAAAAGGAGCAGCTGGAGACCAAGCGTTGTGAACTGGAGGCAAAATCCCGGGCGCTGGTTGAGGGTGAATTGCTGCTAAAAAACCAGAAGCTCCTGTATCAAAAATCCTTCTCGCAACTGATGGAGCAAAACGAGCTGGTCGCCCTGCGGGCGGAGCTGGAACAACAGCGTCAGGATATTCGCAATAAAGAATCTTTCCTTGCGCAGACCGAACAGCGCTTCAACGCCCAATTTGCCGCTCGTGATGAAGAACTGCGCAAGCGTGAAGCTTGGGTCTCCTCTGAGCATGAGATGGCCAAGGCCCATAACACTCGCCGCCTTCAAGTAATAGTATTCACGGATGTCGTGAGCTATTCGTCTCTCATGCAGACCGACGAGGCCTTGACGATCCAGAAGGTTAACGCCGATCTGCAGCGCTTGCAAATCGAAGGGAAAGCGCAAGGCGGGATGCTCATCAACACCATGGGGGATGGCATGCTGATGATATTCCCCAGCGCCATCCAAGCGGTCAAATTTTCGCTGTGGATGCAAAAATCCTTCAGTGAAAGCAGCGGCGGGAGCGGACTGCGGCATCGCTTTGGGATTCATATCGCGGATGTGGTCCTTTTGCCGGACGGAGGGATTGCCGGAGATGGAGTCAATATTGCTTCCAGGTTGGAATCAAATGCGCCGAATGGGGGAGTTTGCCTAAGTTCGATTGTCCATGCCTTGGTTAAAGGCAAACTGCCCCTGCCGCCGAGTTGTGCCGAGGAAATCCACCTTAAGAATATCGCCGAGCCAGTGTCCGTGTATAAATACACTCCAGAGGCCATTCTTTCCATGACGCAGACGCTCGGCTCCAATTTTTCCCGAGTTCCAATGACGAATGAAGAGCGGACCATGCCTCCATTTCCACTCGGCTCGACGACGGCGTCCGAGCGCGGCTCCGTTTCCGGGTAGCAAATGGGTGCCTGCCCGGCAGGCGGATTTCTGGCCCCACTCCTGTGCTGCCGCCACTTTCGGCTAGCCAGCCGGCTCCTCACGCTCCCGTGAGTTCGTCGTAAGCGGCGCCGAGATTGCCGGGGAGGCGGCTCGTCTTGTCGTCGGCAAAGTAGTCGGGCCAGCCGGGCAGGTTGGTGAGCTTGATGATTTCGGCGCGGGACTGGCCGGCTTTGATCTGCTGGTCAGTGTGCTCGACAAGCGCGGTGAGGAAATCGCGGAAGACCAAGAGATCGGCCGGCGTGCCGGTGACGCCGAATTCTTTTTTGCCGTGGCCGTAGATGAAGATCGCGTCCGGCGGGTAGGTCCTGGTGATGTCCTCCAACGCTGCGATCCAGTGGCGGAGATTGCAGCCGCCGGGTCGGTCGGTGACCGGGTAGAGGCGGTTGAAGACCAGATCGCCGAGGTGCACGACGTTGGCGCGCTCGAAATAGACCGCGATGTCGCCGCCGGTGTGCGCCGGGCCGAAAAATTTCGCGGACATGACTTCGTCGCCGAGTTCCTTGTGCCAACTGTCGCCGAAAAGAAAATCGGGATAAGTCGGCGCCGACGGAGCCGGCGTCGGCGTGGCGGCGTGATTCTCGCGGTCGCGGCGCTCGAGGTCCTGCTTGGTGCGCTCGAACGCGGCAAGCTGGAGCGCGGGCACTTCTTTTTGCGCGGCGATCATCTTGGCCGCCGGGCGAAAGGTGCCGTTGCCGCCGGTGTGGTCGCCGTGGTGGTGCGTGTCGATAACGACATCGATCATGCGACCACCGCGCCCGGGCAGGCCGGCGAGGCAGATGGCGGCGGTCTCGGGAAACTGTGTGTCGATGATGGCGAGCGCGGCGGGGGACGAAAGCCAGCCGATGGTGCCGCCGCGGCCGGTGAAGACGCCGGTGTTGCGGCGCAGCGGGCGGAATTCCGTGACGGGTGGAGGCATCTGCACGGTCACGGTCGACTTGGCGGGAGCGGGGGCCGGCACGGCAATGGCGGGAGTTTGGCCAAAAGCAGCCGAGCGGGACAGCAGGCCGAGCGAAGCGGCTGCACCGGTGGAGAGGAGGAATTCGCGGCGATTCATGGTTCGGAAATTAGCCATCGCCGCCCCGGCCGCCAGCCCGAACCGGGAGATTCCCTGTAACCTTTGCCCTCTCGGCGGGTTTCCCCTGACGCACACCGACCATGACTGCGATCCATGCTTCTCTCCAACCTCCAAGATTTACGAGTTCACTCCGAGACTTCACCGGTTAG
>JANXWT010000210.1 GCA_025351035.1 Opitutia bacterium
GGTTCACCCCGATCGTGTAGACGTCGCACAGGTACATCGCCAATGGATCTGCCTTGGCTCCACGCTTAAACGCGGGCGTTGGCGTGGTCGGTGTGATGATCGCATCGACCTCGTTGTAGGCGTTAAGGAAATCCTGGCGAATTAACGTGCGGACTTTCTGCGCCCGCAAGTAATACGCATCGTAGTAGCCGCTGCTGAGCACGTAGGTGCCGAGGAGGATGCGGCGCTTTACTTCGGGGCCGAACCCCTCGGCGCGCGAGCGTGCGTAGATGTCGATGGCGTCGGTGGCGTGCTTTGTGCGGTGGCCGTAACGGATGCCGTCGAAGCGTGCGAGATTCGACGAGCACTCGGCCGTGGCGATTATGTAGTAGGTGGCTATGGCGTATTCGGCGGCGACGGGCAGGGAAACCTCGCGCAGCTCGCACCCTTGGGCCGCGTAGAAATCGACCGCCTTGCGCACGGCGGCGGCCATTTCGGGATCAAGCCCGTCGCGAAAATATTCCACCGGCACACCGAGTCTCCACGGGCCGCGCCGGCGCGGCAGCTCGGCGCGGAAATCCGGTGCGGGCCGCGGCAACGAGGTCGAGTCGCGCGGGTCGTGGCCAGCGATCACGCTGAGCAGCAGGGCGGCGTCATCCACAGTGCGTGTCAGGGGACCGATCTGGTCGAGCGACGAAGCGAAGGCGACGAGTCCGTAACGAGAGACGGTGCCGTAGGTCGGCTTCAGACCGACTAGTCCACAGAACGCGGCGGGTTGGCGAATCGAACCGCCCGTGTCGGAACCCAATGCAGCGGGCGCTTCGCCGGTCGCGACCGCCGCGGCGCTACCGCCTGAACTGCCGCCAGCCACGCGTGCGGCGTCCCAAGGGTTAAGTGTCACGCCGGTAGCAGAGTTTTCGGTCGAGGAGCCCATGGCGAACTCATCCATGTTCAGGCGCCCCCAAGGAATCGCGCCGCCGGCTTTGAGGCGCTCGATGACCGTAGCGTCGTAGGGGGAAATAAAGCCGGCCAGCATCTTGCTGGAGCAGGTGAGCGGGGCACCGGCGACGGCGATGGCGTCCTTGATGCCAATGGGAATACCATCGAGCGGGCCGAGCACCTGGCCTTGCGCGCGACGTTCGTCGGAAGCCCGCGCGGCGACCAAAGCGGTCGTTTCGTCGTAAGAGTTGAAGGCATGAAGCCGCGGTTCGACCGATTTTGTGCGGGCAATGAACGCCGCCATAAGTTCTGTGGATGATACACGGTGCGCGGCCAGCAAGGTCGCGAGCGCACCCAGCGATTGATGAATGAGTTCAACCGCCATGTTCACTTGACCACGCGGGGCACGACGAATTGGTCGTCGCGCTTTTGCGGGGCATTTTGCAGTGCTTGCTCGACGGTGAAACCCGGCTGCGGCACGTCCTCGCGCCAGACGTTGTGCCCGGGCAGTGGATGCGCCGATGGTTCCGCGCCGGTGAGGTCGGCCTGCTTGATTATCTCGAGGTAGTGGAGGATGCCGCCGAGCTGCGCGGCGTAGGCGCTCTGTTCCACCGGCGACAGTTCGATGCGGGCGAGGCGGGCAACGTAGGCGATCTTCAGATCGGGGGGCTGGCTCATGGCAGCGGCAGGATGCGATGCATCTTCGCCGTGTGGCAACGGACAAAAGCCGCTGACACGGACAAGGAAAATCTTGCCCCGGAGCGCGGCATGGAGAGGCTGGCGGAGTCAATTCATGAAACTCATCAGCGCCGTCATCCGCCCGTTCAAACTTGAGGAAGTGAAGGAGGTGCTTTCGCGCCTCGGCATCACGGGCATGACCGTGATCGAGGTGAAAAGTTTCGGCCGGCACAAGGATCACACGGAGACGTATCGCGGCAGCCAGTATACGGTGGACTACCAACCGAAGGTGAAGATCGAGTTCGCCGTGACCAATGCAATTAAAGATCAAGTCGTCGCAGCCATCGTGAAGGCTGCGCGCACGGGGCAACCGGGCGACGGTCGGGTTTTCGTGTCACCGCTGGAAGAGATGGTGCACATCCGCACGGGCGAGAGTGGCGCCCCGGCACTGTGAGTCTGTGGAGCATAGTTGCCAGAGCTTGGACTGGAACATCGGCGATGTTTTTTGGAACGAAAGGTGGAAACGAGGTGTAATGCCGGTATTTCTACCCAGACTGACCCGCAACAATTCACGATGATAGCCCCGCACAGTATCAAGGTCATCGATTCGCACACCGGCGGCGAGCCCACGCGGCTCGTGCTGGAGGGTGGGCCCGACCTCGCCCGCGGGCCGCTCGCCGAGCGGGCACAGCTGTTTCGCGAGAAGTTCGACCATTTCCGCTCGGCCATCGTCAACGAGCCGCGCGGCTCGGACGTGATGGTGGGCGCGTTGCTCGTTGCGCCACATGAACCCGGCTGCCAGTTTGGAGCCATCTTTTTTAACAACGTCGGTCTGCTGGGCATGTGCGGGCACGGCACGATCGGTCTCGTGGTGTCGCTGGCTTATCTCGGCCGCATCCAGCCGGGCGCGGTGCGCATCGACACGCCGGTCGGGGTGGTCGAGGCTATTCTGCACGCGAATGGCGAGGTCTCAGTCAAGAATATCCCGAGCTATCGCGAGGCGAAAGCGGTGGCGGTGCACGTGCCGGGCTTCGGCGAGGTGCGCGGTGATGTGGCGTGGGGCGGCAACTGGTTTTTTCTCGTCGAGCAACACGGACAGAAAATCGAGCGAGCAAATATCGAGGCGCTGACCGACTACTGCTGGCGTGTGCGGCAGGCACTCAACGCGCAGGGATTTCCCGCTGTCGACCATGTGGAATTGTTTGCGCCGGCAACTGTGACCGGCGTGCACAGCCGGAACTTTGTGCTCTGTCCGGGCAAAGCTTATGACCGTTCTCCGTGCGGCACGGGCACAAGTGCCAAGCTCGCGTGCCTCGCCGCCGACGGAAAGCTGGCTGAAGGTGCCGAGTGGGTGCAGGAGAGTATCGTCGGGAGCGTCTTCCGCGGGAGATTTCGCCGCGCCGGCGAAAAAATCATTCCAACGATCACCGGCACCGCGCACGTTGACGCCGAGGCAACATTGCTACTGGATTCGAACGATCCCTTTCAGTGGGGCATACACTAACATGCGAGCGAACAAGTCAGTCATCGTCTGTGGCGGAGGCATCGTTGGCCTCAGCTGCGCGTATTATCTCACTCGCGAGGGTTATCGAGTCACTGTGGTCGAACGGAACGCTGAGGGCGCCGACTCGTGCGCGCAGGGCAGCGCCGGCTACATCTCGCCGAGCCACGTCGCGCCGATCTCGTCACCGGGTATGATTGTGCAGGGGCTGAAGTGGATGATGAATTCACGCAGCCCGTTCTATGTGAAGCCGCGACTCGATGGC
>JANXWT010000104.1 GCA_025351035.1 Opitutia bacterium
CGGGCTCGCGCAATTTGTGCCTTTCTTTGCCAAGAATATTCTCAACCCGACACCTACGGGTTACATCCCGGACAACTGACGCTTCCCGCGCTGAATCCATTTGCGGTCGTGGGTTTTGGTTTCCCATGCGGCCGAAAGCCGTCGAATAATCGGTGCCGATGAAGCCTTCGCCTCTCCCGTCGCCACCGCCGCGCCGCCCGCGTCGCAGCCGGCAGGCGGCCCATCTGGCCCGCACACTTCAAGCCCTTTGGCGCGCTTACCGGCAGGAACACCGGTGTTGCCAGCGGCATTGCGACCGGCGCTCGGTGCACGATCTTCGTGTCGCCACCCGCCGACTGCTGGCCCACCTTGATCTGCTTAATGTCCTCCTCGACGACTCCGCGGTCGCGAAATCCCGGCGCATTCTTAAAAAGCGCCTCAAGTCTTTCGCCGAATTGCGCGACAGGCAAGTGCAGCTCGAAACCGTCAGCGCCCAGATCCGCACCTTTCCCGAAATGCGGCCGCTGCAAGCTGCACTGGAGAAAAGCGAACGCCGCAGCGTCACCGCCGCCGCCAAGGCTTTGGCGAGGGACCGCAACGACAAACTGCGCAAGCAGCTCAATGGAGTGACGAGCCGTCTGGCGATGGCATTTGATCTTCCCGGAGCGAATCGCCGGCATGAGGCCGCGATCAAGCAGGCCATGCAGGCCCGGCTCCAGCAGGCCGCCCAACGCGAACACGACGCCGGTCAGAATCCTGCCGGCATCCACCGCACGCGGGTTGCGCTAAAAAAATACCGCTACCTCGTGGAGGCGCTCCGGCCAATCCTGCGCCGCTTCGATCGGACGCGGCTGCAACGGCTCGTAGATTTTCAGAACGTCACCGGCGATATCCACGACATCGCTGTGCTGCTAGCGCGCATCGAGTCGATGGTCGCCAAGGGAAAACTCGAGGCGTGGCGCACACACCGTTTCCGCGAGACGCTCATCCGGCGGCGCGCCGCGCTGCTGCACAGCTACGGCCAACTCACCGGCGAACTTTTCGCGAAGCGGGCAGAGGCGCTGCAGTTCGAACTCCTGCGCGCGTGAGCTGGGAGGCTCCAGTAAAGTGTCATTTATTAAATGACACTTTACTCGCGCCGTAGTCGGCGGGAGCGACCGAGGAGGCGCGAAAATCATGCCGCACCGGAGCAGGCGCACGTCGCAGCCGTGGCCGGCACGACGGCGCGAGCGGTGGCGACAGCCTTTGCGGCAGAGTCGTTCTGCGCCGGGGCAAACAGATGCGTGTGGTCGACGGCGGTGTGGCCGTAGTGACTCGCGAGCGTGCGCAGGGTGTTGTAGAGCCAGTGGCGGGAAGTGAGAGTGGAGGAGGTCTTCATGGTCTTGGGTTGGATTCGTGGTTTTGGTTGAGCGCTGACCTTAGTCGGAAGCGCCGGGAAATCCACGGACCGGGGCCAGATTTACGCGTGTGTTGTCCGGCTTCCTTTCGGACTGTGCTGGTCGCAGCACGACCGAGACCGGATTGTGCCGGTCAACCCTGCTGCAGCTTCCCGGAGTCCGCGAGACGCTCGATGAAGATCCAGCAGCGCCGCGCGCGGATCTCGGGGCTGCGCGTCTGCTCGATGTAGCGCACAATTTGCCGGCGGAGAGCGACGCTGTGCGCGGCCCAGCGCACGGCGAGCTGCGGTCGGGCGAGAAAAAGCTTCCGCATTTCTTCGGGCAGCTCGGGTTCGCGCGAGACGGTGTCGGGTTCGAGTGTGAACGAAATTTCGTTGCCGGCATCGACGCCCGCGGCGCGCAGCAGCTCGACCTTGAACGCCAGCTTGTAGCAGCCGCGCTTGCCGGGCAGCAGCGTGACGCGGTCGAGATCATCGTTGAAGCGCAGCACCGCATAGACGCCTGACTTTTCGGCGGGCGGGAATTTCAGCTGGGCGACGGCGCGTTTGGGAATGTCGACCCAACGGACTTGGGTGACACGGTAGAGTTTGGCGCGAAGAACAACTCTCACGGCGACACGGGCACGACTCACGCGTGGTCGCGTTTCTTGAGGAAGCGGGTGATCTCGCGCGCGGTCGGCATCGCGGTGGCGGTGCCCGGCTGCGTGACCGCGAGGGCCGCGACGGCGTTGGCAAAATGAGCGGCTTCGCAAACATTGCGCTTGAAGCGCACGAGGCCCGCGGCAAATCCGCCGACGAAGGCATCGCCGGCTCCGGTGGCGTCGACGGCCTCGACTTCATGTGCGTGGATGCGCACATAGGCGTCCGGCTCGGAGACGAAACAACCTTGTGCACCCAGCGTGACAATGACGACAGGCACGCCGAAGGCGCGGCAAAGCGTGTGCAAGCGGTCGGCGGGCATGCGGGGCAACGCTTCGGGCGTGAGCGTGCGCACGCCGGAGCGCGGCAGTTGATTGGCGAGTGCGGTGAATTCGGTCTCGTTGGGGATGAGCACCTCGGTGTGCTTGAGCAGCGCGAGATCGAAGTCGGCGCGCATCGGCGCGGGGTTGAGCACGGTGACAGCGCCAGCGGCGCGGGCGGTCTTCAGCACGTGGGCGACGGTGCGAAAATCGGACTCGCCCTGACAGACGACCACCGAGGCCTTCCGCAGCGGTGCGATCGGCACATCGCGTTTGTGCAGGGCAAGGTTGGCCCCGAGGGAGACGATGATCTGATTCTGCCCGTGGGCGTCGATGGAGATAACGGCGGCGCCGGTGGCCTCTTTCTTTTTGTCGACGAAGTGGACTTGCAGGCCGGCGGTGCGCGCGAACTTGTGTGCGCCCACGCCAAACGCATCCAAGCCGAGAGCCCCAATGAAAAGAGTGATGGCGCCGGCGCGCGAGGCGGCCACGGCTTGGTTGAATCCCTTGCCGCCGGGTCCCGCGCGGAAATCCCCAACCACCGTTTCGCCGGGCCGGGGAAATTCGCGGGTGAAAAACGCGAGGTCCTGGATGAAACTGCCGACAACGACGACGGAAGGGCTCATGGGTTCTTGCCGCGCTCGCCGATGACGGCGCGCAGGGTGTCGCGCAGCATGTCGAGCGTGAAGGGCTTTTGGAGGAAGCGGGCGATGCCCTTGCCTTGGAAACGCTGGCGGGCGGCGTCTTCGCCGACGCCGCTGAAAAGCACAACGCGCAGGGCGGGCATAAGCTTGAGCAATTCAGTGAGGGTCGCGAGTCCGTCCATGCCAGGCATCGACTGGTCGAGGAGCACGAGATCGGCGGTGCCGCCGGCGTGGAAGTAGGCGAGGGCCGCCGCTCCGGAATCGGCTTCGCGGACTTGAAATCCAAAATGCTCAATAAGCCGGGCGGAAGTGTAGCGCACAGCGTCCTCGTCGTCGACGACGAGGACGATGCCTTGGCCGCGCCAGTGCTTGGCCGAAGCTGATGGGGTGGGGCTGGCAGACATGCGAGGCGCTGAGCAAGAGCGATTGTTTATGGAAAGGCAAACCTGACAAATCGGCGGTCCGTTCATGGGCGCAGACGAACCGCTTATCCCAATCAGGCTGCCTCTTCCGCTGAGCGGGCGGCACTGTCGGCGCATGTCCGCTGCCAGCTCAGCCTTTTCTCGCTCCACCGCGCCGGTCGGTCTTGCTGTCGCCGGGGCGGACATGGTTCGCTCCCGTCTGCTGATGAATGTCCCGATCGATACCGCTGCGCAGCGCGAGCACGCGAAGGAAAAATTCTATGTCATCTGCCAATCGTTTGGCTGGACCCTCTTCGTAGGCGTGCAACTGGCGTTTCTCCCGCTGTTCGGTTCGGGTGAATCCACCCGGAACGCGACCCTGACCAGCGCCACGCTGATCATGGTCGGCTTGCTTGGCCTGCTGCTCACACACTATGCGCGGCCGTTCATCGGGCGCTGGTCGTGGAAGGATCTCGGCTGGCGTGCGCTGATCCCGCGCGTGCTGGGCATGTCCGCGGTGCTTTCGTTCCTCTGGTCGTTGATCGGCTACGGCTACATCTACGTCGTGTGCGGATTGCCTTGGCCGTCAAAATATCCGCCGGCGCTCATCTTCACGTTCAGCTGGTTCAACGGCGTGACTCTTTTCGTCGGCTGGTTCTGCCTGTATTTTTTCTATCACCTCTCGGACCGTTTCAAACGCCTCGAGATCGAGCGGCTGCAGCTGATCGCCTCGGTCAAGGAGGCCGAGCTCCGCGCGCTCAAGTCGCAGATCAATCCGCATTTCCTCTTCAACTCCCTCAACAGCCTGCGCGCCCTTATCGATGAGGATGCGCCGCGCGCCCGCGAGTCGGTGACGCGCCTCGCCAACATGCTGCGCTACTCGCTCCAGTCGGGCCAGCAGGAGACCGTGGTCTTCGAGGAAGAATTGCGCATCGTCGAAGACTATCTCGCGCTCGAGCAAATCCGCCACGAGAACCGGCTGCGACTCCGCTGGGACATTTCCGCCGAGGCCCGCGCCCAGGCGTTGCCCCCGATGCTGCTCCAGACACTCGTGGAGAACGCCGTCAAATACGGCATCGGTTCCCGACGCGAGGGCGGCGAGTTGTTCATCAGCGCGCATTGCGATGCGGCGGCGGCCGGCCAGCCGGCCATGCTCCACATTCGCGTCACCAACCCCGGCAATCTGGCCGTGCCGATCAACGGCGCCACGGCCACGGCGGAAAAATCCACCGGGCTCGGCCTGCGCAACGCCTCCGATCGGCTGCGTTTGCTCTTCGGCGACAAGGCCGCCCTCTGCCTCCACGGCGAAACGGCCGGCTTGGTCACAGCCGACGTTCGTATCCCGATCAACTCCGTTGACTGATGAAAGCGCTGCTCATCGACGACGAGCGCCTCGCGCGCAACGAACTCCGCCGCCTCCTCAAGGTGCATGAAGACATCGAGATTGTCGGCGAGGCCACCGACGCCGTCGACGCCGTCGCCAAGATCGAGCAACTGCGTCCCGAACTCATTTTTCTCGATGTGCAGATGCCCGGCGGCGACGGGTTCAGCCTGCTGGAAAAACTTGAGCCGCCGCTGCCGCTCGTGATTTTCACGACGGCCTACGACGAGTTCGCGGTGAAGGCCTTTGAGTTCAACGCGCTCGACTACCTCCTCAAGCCCGTCGATCCGAACCGCCTCGTCGCCGGCCTCGAGAAACTCC
>JANXWT010000105.1 GCA_025351035.1 Opitutia bacterium
CAGCACGCCCGCCGACCCCGCCAGCACGCGCCGGAGCACCGCCGCGCCGATCTCCGCCGCCTGACGACCCTGCAGTGTTTTGTCGCTTTTGTGCGCCGCCTTGATCTCTTCCAGAATTTCCTGCGTCGTCTCGACCCCGAAGTCCGCCGCGTAAAGCGCTTCCTCGAGCGTCGCCAGCGTGGAAACATCGATTGGCTTGAGACCGAACAGCGTGCCGGTCTTCTCAACGATCGACCGCGTGGTCTTCGTGAAACCGTCCTTGAATTTTTTGAAGAGTGAAAACATGGGGAAAGATCGCGACAGCACTGAAGTTCGGGGGCGCTAAAATTTCGCGGTTCCGTTCTTTCGCGGATCCACGATTGCTCGCTACTCCGCCGTCGATTTGCGCGCGTCGCGGCCGAGCTTGTCTTTCATCCGGTCGAGCACGCCGTTGATGAAACGCTTCGAGTCGGTCGTGGAGAATTGTTTGCTCAGGTCGATGGCTTCGTTGATCGACACGACGGGCGGGATGTCCTTCCGGTGCAGCATCTCGAAGATCGCGAGCCGCAAAATGCCGAGGTCGATCTTGGCAATGCGCTCGAATTCCCAGTTGTGCGCGAGCGCCTTGATGTGCGAGTCGATCTCCGGCAGATTCGCGATGGTGCCGTGGATGAGTTCCTCGGCGAAGGCGTAGTGGTCGCGCGGATGTTCCTCAAGATGCGTGAAGAACAGCCGCAGGTCCTCGGCGATGTCGCCGGGCTGGTTCAGGCTCCACGAATAAAGATATTGCAAGGCGGCTCCGCGGCATTCCCGGCGCTGGTTGAACTGGCTCATTTGCGCCACTCCTGCATGCGTTTGAGCGCGGCCATCGCGAGCGCCGCGCGGGCAAACTCGGCCCCGCGGTTGATTTTGCCACGACAGCGGGCCTCGGCTTGCTTTCGATTTTCGACCACGAGCACACCGTTGATCACCGGCGTGCGCGTGGCGAGCGCCACTTGCTGCAACGCGTCGGTAACCGACTGGCCGACGATCTGGTGATGCTTGGTGTCGCCCTTGACGAGGACCCCGAGGGCAACCACGCAGTGGATCGACCCGCCTTCCGCCAGCCATTGCGCGGCAACGGGCAGCTCGGCCGAGCCCGGCACGCGCAGCAGCTTGAGACGCGACTTCCTCACGCCCGCCGCCATCAATCCGGTCTGCACGCTTTCGAGTAACGCATCCACGAGACCGGCGTTGAACTGCGCCGCCACGATGCCGATGGAGAACGGGGTGCCGTCGATTTCGTTTTCGGTGGGTGCGGCGAGGCTCATGAAAGGTTCAGGGCAAGTGAGAAGCGGACGGCGTTCAATGCAAATCGACGCGGAATTTTCCCCGCGGCTCACACATGGATTTGCTCGACGATCTCAAGTCCGTAACCGTCCAACCCGACGACGCGCCGCGGCGAATGCGCCAGCAGCCGGATCTTGCGCAGTCCGAGCGAAGTCAGGATTTGCGCTCCTGTGCCGTAGTCGCGGAGATTGGCCGGCCCGGGCCCGGCGGGACGGTCCTTGTGCAGCAACGCCTCCTGCATGCGACCGTTCTGCTCCATATAGACGATCGCCCCATGACCGGTCTCGGCCACCTGCCGAAGGGAGGCCAGCAGCGAGCGGTGGCTGTCCATCTCTTTGCCGTGAAAAACGTCGCTGAGTAAATTTTCGGTGTGCACGCGCACGAGCGTTGGCGAGCCGTCGAGCCGCCCCATGGTAAACGCCAGATGGTGCCGCCCATCAATCTTGCTCCGGAAAATGTGCAGCGTGAACTCGCCATATTCCGATGCGAACGGCCGTTCCGTGAGTTTCTCGACGAGCTGTTCGCGCTGGTGCCGGTATTCAATCAGTGCGGAAATTGAGATCAGCGGCAGACCGTGGCGGCGCTTGAACTCCACCAGCTCGGGCAGCCGCGCCATCGTGCCGTCCTCGTTGAGGATTTCGCAGATCACGCCGGTGGAATTCAGCCCGGCCAGCGCCGCCAGATCAACCGCCGCCTCGGTATGCCCGGCGCGCTCCAGCACGCCACCGGGTCGCGCGCAAAGCGGGAAAATATGTCCGGGCTGCACAAGTTCGTCGGGTTTGGTCAGCGGACCGGCGAGCAAACGAATTGTCCGTGCACGGTCGAACGCGCTGATACCGGTCGTGATGCCCTCGGCGGCGTCGACCGACACCGTGAACGCCGTGCGCATCGCCTCGCGGTTCTGCTGCACCATTGGGTTGATCCCAAGCCGCTTCAACTGCGGCTCCGTCATCGGCACGCAAATGAGTCCGCGCGCGTGCTTGATCATCATGTTGACCAATTCCGGCGTCACTTTCTCCGCAGCCATCACGAGATCGCCTTCGTTCTCGCGGCCCTCGTCGTCCGTCACCACCACGAGTCCGCCCGCCGTAATCGTCTGGAGGGCGGTCTCAACCTGGTCAAAGGGCGCGTGCGCGGTCATGGGCCCGTCAGCATTTCCAGTCGGCGGCGCGTGTCAAATCCCGGGCGTCGGGTATTCCCCGGCCTACTCCGGACGGAAAGCACCCTGTGTTCCTACGCCTGAAAATCGACCACGTAGGTCTCGACCGCCTGCGCGTCATCGCCGTCGCCTCTCAGCAACGTCAAATACAACTTGAAAAAATAAGGCGACCGCACGGGCTTGCCACCGGCGAGCGACTTGGCGTCCCCGCCGCGGTTCAACACCGTCTGGTCTCCGCCGAGCTTGTTCTTTGGGGACCAGCGCGCGAGCGCGCGGGTCACGTCGACGTCCATCGGTTTCTTTTTCTTGTCGTAGAACGCCAACTTGAACGTGCCTTCGGCGATCGTTACCCCGAGGAAACTGCCATCGGGTCGCGCGATGATCACTCCGGGGATTTTTGGTTCCTCTTCCGCAACCTTGCCGTCCGTCTTTTTCGCAGCGTCGGCCGCCGGCTTCGCCTCCGACGGCGGTTTCGCGCAGACGGGATTCACGGCCCAACAAAGACCGACCAAAAGGACGATGGCTTTCATGCCGCCACCTTACGCGGGTTTGTGCGCAGGGCAAGTCCCCTGTAAGCATGCGCTCTCGCGGAGAAAGCATTTACCGGCCTTTGACTGGGGGTCGCCGTCACTCCGTCGGCCTCGCGCGCATGGTGGCCCGCAACTCGTTCCAGCGTGCCAGCCGCTCGGCGATCTTCGCTTCCCAGCCCACTGACTTCGGCGTGTAAAGTGACAGCGGTTTCCCCAGATACGCCTGCCCGCTAATCGCCTCGGGAAAATCATGCGCGTATAGGTAACTCTGGCCATGCCCCGCCTGCTTGTTCGCCGCTCCGCTCTTGTCGCGCAAAGGTCGCGGCACCGCCTGCACCGGCTGTTCTTTGAGCGCCCGGTGCGCCTCGCCGAGTGCGAGCGTCGCCGAATTGCTTTTCGGCGCTGTCGCAATGTAGAGCGTGGCGTGCGCGAGCGTCAGCTCCGCCTCGGGTAAGCCGATGAAATCGCACGCGTGGTGCGCCGCCACGGTGAGCGGCAGCGCCTGCGGGTCCGCCAGCCCCACGTCCTCGCTTGCGAGAATCACCAGCCGCCGCGCGATAAAGCGCGGGTCTTCGCCGCCGGCCAGCATCTTCGCCAGCCAATACATCGCCGCATCGGGATCGCCGCCCCGGCAGCTTTTAATGAACGCCGAGATCGTGTCGTAGTGTTCGTCCTCGTCGGCGTCGTAACGGATGCGCCGCTCGCGCGCGAACAGCTCCAGCTCCTGCGCCGTGACCGCCGATTTCTCCGGCAAGCTGAGCACGATCACTTCGAGCGCATTCAGCGCGCGGCGGAGATCACCGTCACAAAGCACCGCGAGGTCCGCAAAAATCCTGTCGTCGGCCGTCGCGCCGTGCGCGCCCAGCCCGTGCACGCCATCGCTCAGCGCGCGCTTGAGCACGATGGCGATCTGCTCGGGTTGGAGCGGCTCAAGGCGGAACAGGTGGCTGCGCGACAGCAACGGCGGGTTGACGTAAAAACCGGGATTGTGTGTCGTCGCGCCGATCAGCCGCACCGTGCCTTCCTCCACATCCGGCAGCAGCAGATCCTGCTGCGACTTGTTGAAACGATGCAGCTCGTCGATGAAAAGAATCGTGCCCGCGCCCGGCCGCCGCCGCGCCGCCGCGAGGATTTCCCGCAGCTCGGCGACATTGCTCATCACCGCGTTCACCCGCACGAAGGGGCTCTTTGTTTCGCGCGCGATCACCTCGGCAAAACTCGTTTTCCCGCAGCCGGGCGGGCCGTAGAACAGCAGCGAACCGAACCGGTTGCTGGCGATCAGCCGCGGCAGCAGACTGCCGGCCTTGAGAATGTGCTCCTGTCCGACGATTTCTCCCAGTGCCCGCGGACGCATGCGCGCTGCGAGCGGCTGCGTCGCTCGCACGGATGACGGCGGCGGGCCGGCCTCCGCGGCCGCATCGTCACCAAACAGGGAGCTTTGATCGTCAGCGGAGCGGGGCATGGCCGCCAACCTTGTGCGCTCCGCCGCGAGAAACAAGTTTGAAGCCCGCGCCGCGCTCTGCTTCTTTCGGCGCGCCGCATTTCCGGGCCAGAGTGCGCCACCCATGGCTTCACCCGGATCCCACGCCCGCGCTCCACTTCTCTGGCTGCTCCTGCCGTTCATGGCCGGCCTCGTCGCGGGCAAACTCTGGCCGCAACTGTCGGTCTCGCCGCCCACGCTCGCTTTCATCAGCGCGTTGCTCTCGCTCGCCGCGACCGCACTCGCATGGTGGCGACCGCGAGCGCCGCGCTGGCCGTGGGCGCTGGTGCTCGTGCCGGGCGTCGCGTTTGCGGGCATCGCGGTGATGACAACGCAGACGCCCGCGCTGCCTGACGGCGCGGCGCCGCCCCGCGAGATCAACGTCACGCTCGACGTCACGCAGGTTTTTTCCTCCGGCCCGCAAACCAGGAATCTCGCCGGCGTCGGCCGCATCGTCTCCGTCGAAGAGCACGTCCCGGGGCTCACCGGTCAGCTCGTCTATTTCTCCGCGATCCGCAAGGTCAGCGTGCCGCCGGTGCGCTCCGGTCGCTACACTGTGCGCGGAGTGCTCCAGCCATTGCCGCCCGAAAGCGACGACGCCGACTTCAACGGTTACCTTGCCAACCTCGGCATCCGCCAACGTCTCGTGCGCGCGCAAATCCTCCGCGAGGTGCGCCCGCCCGGAGTGCTCCCGCGGTTCTATGCCGCGACAGCCAAGCGGCTGGAGAAGATCCTTGCCCAAGGACTCGACCGTCATCCGGAGATCGTCTCGGTCTACCTCGGCATGATGCTCGGCCAAAAGGCGGTGCTCTCGGCGGATCAGCAAAACGCGTATATGCGCAGCGGCACGTTTCACATTTTCTCGGTGAGCGGTTTGCACGTCGCCGCCATCGCGCTCGCATTGCTCGGTCTGTTGCGGCTGGCCCGCGTGCCCGAACGGGCCGCCGTGGTGATCGGACTTCCGGTGCTCTGGCTGTATGTCCAGATCACCGGTGGGAGCACGCCGGCCGTGCGGGCATTCCTGATGATTGCTTTCCTGTCTGCCGCGCGTGTTTTTCGCATGCCGGGCAATTCCCTCGCGGCGCTCGCCGGGGCCGCGCTCGTCACGCTGCTGCTCGATCCGTGGCAGCTGTTCAGCACGGGATTCCAGATGTCCTACGCGGTCGTCACCGCGCTCGTGCTGATGGGCGCGCCGCTCGCCGACAAATGGCTGGATGCGTGGCGCCCGTTCGCGAGCTTGCCCAAGGTCAGTTGGCAAAGGTGGCAGCGCTGGACCGAGGAAGGCGGCCGCAAAATCCTCGCGGCATTTGCAGGATCGTGGGTCGCGTTTCTTGCAAGCACACCGTCGGGCATCGGCTACTTTCAACTCTTCTCACCCGGCTCGTTCGTCGCCAATCTCCTGATCATCCCGCTCTCGTCACTCGCCCTCGCCGCCGGTTTTGTCTCCCTGCTCGCGGGACTATGCGGAGCGGTGCCACTGAGCTTTCTTTTCAACCGCGCCGCGGCGATGCTCATCCTCGGCATGGATTGGCTGGTGTTGCACGGCACCACGCTCCCCGGCGAGTATTTCCACGCGCACTTCCGGCGAGAGTGGCTTGCGCCGGCCGGACTCGGGACGCTGGTCGCGCTGATGCTCTACGGGCGGCACGTTCGCTGGACGCCAGCGCGCGGTGGCTTCTGGTTGCCCGTGTTCTTCGTGGCGCTGCTCCTGATTTTTGGCGTGAAATTCGGCTGAAGCCCACTGACACTGCCCGCATGAAGAGCGCTTACGAACTCGCGATGGAACGCCTTGCCAAATCCGACCCGGATGCGCCCAAGCCGATGACGGCCGAACGCAAAGAACGGCTCGCCGAGATCGACCGTGTCTACCAGGGCAAGCTCGCGGAGCGGGAAATTTTCCTCAAGCAGCAGCTTCACGCCGCGCTGGCCGGACAAAAATTCGACGACGCCGACAAGCTCCGCAAACAAATCGCCAACGAAAAAGCGCGGCTCGAAGAAGAGCGCGAAGATGAGAAAGAACGCGCCCGTCGGCAAAAATAGGACCGCGCGTGCCGGCCGACACGCGGTCTGGCAAGCTGCGCCGCCTTGATTCCCGTCAAGGCGTCCACCCGCGCATTCACCCATACTGCCGTCATGGCCACGCCCAATTCCACGCTCCAGTCCATCCTCTTGCCGAAGGAGCATGGCAGTTGGTTCCTGGCGTTCGAGCCCCTCGCGCTCGGCTTGCTCGTGGCTCCGTCGGTCGCCGGACTCGGTCTTGCCGCCGCGATGGCCGCGGGATTTTTCCTGCGACGACCGCTCAAACTCGCCGTCACCCTGCCATCTGCCGACGAGCGCCGCGCGCCGGCGCGCCACTGGGTGCTGCTGCTCAGCGTCGTCGCTTTGGCCGGACTGGCCTTCGCGGCCAAATCGCGCTCGATCACCGCGCTGTGGCCGCTGTTGCTCGCCGCGCCGCTCGGCGGCGTTTTTCTCGCGCTCGATCTGCGAAACGATATGCGCGAAACCACCGCCGAACTGACTGGCAGCGCCGCTTTCGCGATTCTGCCCGCCGCATTCGCCACTCTCGCTGGCTGGGACGTCGCGCCCGCCCTCGCCCTCGCCGCCGTCATGCTCACGCGCTCGGTGCCGACCGTTCTCACTGTCCGCACCTACCTGCGCCTCAACAAGGGCCAGCCCGCCGGGGCGTGGTGGCCGCTCGCCGTCGCGATCACCGGCCTCGGGCTGCTTGCCGTCCTCGCCGCACGCCAGCTCGCGCCGTGGCTTGCGGTGG